>JANYBF010000589.1 GCA_025360895.1 Verrucomicrobiota bacterium | reverse complement strand
GTAGCTGAGTTCAGTTTCCAGCCGCGTGCCTTTGGGTAAGCGAATGCGCTCCTTGAAACTGTATTGTTCCTGCCACGCGAAATCCCAGTCCGGGATGCGCAGGAAAATCTGTTCGCGCCCATCCGGCAGCACCGCCTTCATCGTCATGGTTTTCGCAATGTAATGCGCATGGGGACTGATCGAAAACGCATCCACGTCCACGGGCAGGACAAAGGAGTCCTTGACCACGTAGTTCGACACCCCGGCCGGGATGTCAATGCCGCTGATCTCGCCAAACGCCGGTGGTAACTGGATGCCGACAAACGATCGCTGCGGAGGTTTGTCCGCAAAGAAAATGCCGATGGTTGAAAGCTCTTCCTCCGCCTTGCCGGTGGGATGAAAATGCGTTTGCACCACGAGATCCGCGCTTTTGGGATACCGGTAAGCCAGATCATCGGGCAGAACCCGCACGTTGGAACCGATCGCCCACCCGCCCACCGGCGTGAACTCGCGACCGACGTTGCCCTTTTCCTCAAAGCCCGGTTCGGCATCAGCGGCGTCCAGTTCTCTGGCCTTGCCGGTGGTATCTAGAAAGAACAGGGCATGATGCACGATGCTGCGCGCGCCCGGACGGAATTCAATTGCCCGCACCCATTTGTCCTCCGGGAGGTTCAGCGGAAAGACAAAGTTTCGGTAGATGTCCGGGCCCTCCGCATAGAGTTGGAAGGGTTGTTCCATCTTCACGATCAAGTCGGGTTTCCCAAACTGCCAGCCTTCCGGAAACTCTGGCAGCTTGGGCAATCGGGCCACGTCGCCTTCCGGCATCCCGTCTTCATACCATCGACGCAGCGTGGCAATTTGTTCGTCCCGCAATACGCGCGGGTTCAGAAACTCCACGTGCCCGGCCTCCGCGTGCCACGGCGGCATGAATTTTGTCCTCGTGACTTCGGTGATCTGCCGGGCGTGCTTGCGAACCTGTTCATACGTCATCAGTGGAAACGGCGCGGCCTCGCCCGGCCGATGGCAGGCGACGCAGTTTTGGAAAATGATCGGCGCGACATGCTCGGTGAAGGTCGGCTTTATGACCGGCCCCGCAGAATTGGCGCCGCCGGCTGCCGCCACGGACGTGTTCGGACTGGCGGCCATGAAGAAAATTACGGCGGCTGCAAAGCAAGGGAATAGCCGTTGCAAGGAGAGATTACTTTTCATGAAGCCCGGAGTTTTTATTGGTTGAAATGTAACACCCCACCGCTTTGGTGACGGGCGTGTCCACCGGTTTTCCGGCGAGAATGGCCTCCAAGGCATCCCGCAAGTCCCGCTTGGATGGCGTCACCCGGCTCTGGCCGAAAGCCGCCGCGCGATCGTCGATGCGGCCGCGGTAAAGCACCGTGTTGTCCGGCGCGAGGACCGCCACTTCCGGCGAAACCGTCACCTTTGAAAACTTTACCAACTGGTGTCCGGGATCGAGTAAGGCGGGAAATTTGAATTCATGATCCTGGGCATGCTGGCGGGCCACCGGGGCCGAAAGCTCATCTTCGACGTAAACTAAATAGCTGCGCACTCCCAAGGAACTGTAAGCGGCCGCGATGCGGTTTATTTCCGGCGCGTAGGAATTGGCAATCGGGCAGTCGGACAACACAAAGAACAACACGGTGGCCTTCTGCCCGGCGGCGACCAGCGGTTGGTGGTCGGCCCCTTGCACATCCTTGATGATCAGGTTGCGAACGTCTGTCTCCGCCTTCCCGGACTGGCGCGGAAGTTCCTCACTCACCGCCAGCATGGTGGTAACCAGGAGCGTTACGCTCGCTGCCAGTTTCATCAATTTAATCAAGGACCGTTTCACACCTATTACTGCTCGGACAGGCTGACGCCGGCATTGCAACCGAAATTCAATTACCGTCGATGGCAGGCATGTCATGAAGTTAGTTTTTGGCCGCGGGCGGCAGCTTCAATCCGAGTTCCTGGGTCAGGAAGGCGAGCTCGTCGGCCTTCTCCTCGATCTGTTTCGTGGTGGGTTTTCCCGCGCCGTGACCGGCCTTCGTCTCGATGCGGATCAGCACGGGATTCCGGCCATGCTGATACTCCTGCAGCCGGGCAGCAAACTTGAAGCTGTGCGCGGGCACCACGCGGTCGTCGTGATCCGCCGTCGTGATCATCGTCGCAGGGTAGTGGACGCCGGGTATCAGATTGTGGTAGGGCGAATAGGCATACAACGCCGCGAACTCATCCGCATTATCCGCGCTGCCGTAATCGCTGCTCCACGCCCAGCCGATGGTGAATTTGTGGAAGCGCAACATGTCCATCACGCCCACGGCGGGAAGCGCCGCGCGGAAGAGTTCGGGCCGTTGCGTCATGCACGCGCCCACCAACAGGCCGCCGTTGCTGCCGCCTTGGATCGCCAACTTGCTGGGGGAAGTGTAGTGGTTCGCCACCAGCCATTCCGCCGCCGCGATGAAATCATCGAAGACGTTTTGCTTGCGCAGCTTGGTGCCGGCTTGATGCCAGTCTTCGCCGTATTCACCGCCACCGCGCAGGTTGGCCAGTGCATAGACGCCGCCCATTTCCAG
>JANYBF010000568.1 GCA_025360895.1 Verrucomicrobiota bacterium | reverse complement strand
CAACGGCAGGGCGATGAGATTGACGAGCTGAAGCGTGCGAGTCGCGAGATGTCCGAAGGTTATCGCACGTGCAAGGACGAGTGGTTGGCGAACAAGAAGAAATTGTGCGCGAGCCAAGCGACATACTCAGCTTGGGCCTTGTTGCCATATTCCTTTTCCCGCTGGAGTGCAAAAGGCGGGCTGGTGAGCACGAGGTTGACGCTGGAATCAGGAAGCGCGGCAAGCAGCTCGAGCGAATCGCCGCGATACGCCGCTCCCCACTTCGTGAGGTAGGCGGGCGAATGCTTTTCCAGAATCATAAAGCTACTTTAAGTCTGTAGCCGTAAAGTCGTCAACTTCGATAACGTTTCACAGTTGAAAACTAAGCTATCAGCTCGTCGCATTTTCGCTGAAAACTTGCGCAAGGCAAGGCTGGCGAGAAAGCTTTCACAGGAGGATTTGGCGGAGCTGGCAAACCTTCATCGCACCTACGTTGGTTCGGTTGAGCGGGCGGAACGCAATGTTTCGATTGATAACATGGAGCGGCTGGCTGCCGCTGTGAGTGTTTCCCTTCCTTCGTTGTTGCAGGAAAGCAAACGATGAAGACGCATCCAGACACGGCGGAACTGGAGCGACTTTTCCCCTACATCCGCGAATACCAGGCACTCGCCTCCAAGCACGGCATTGGCGACATCTTCCAGGATAACGGCGGAAAGCTGCTGCAATTGTTGCTCATCACGGGACTCAAGGGAGCGGGCAGTCGCGAGGGTAATGACGCCCGCGACGAGCGAGGCCGGGAATACGAACTCAAGTTGGTGAACGTTCTGTTAACCCAAAGTTTCTCGACGCATCACCACATGAATCCGACAATTCTTGCCAAGTATCGCAAGGTGGGCTGGGTTTTCGCCATTTATGAGGGAATCGAGTTGCAGGCGATTTACCGAATGAAGCCGGCAGGGTTAGAACCGTATTTCTCGAAGTGGGAAACGAAGTGGCACGACTCGGGTGGGAAGGACATCAACAATCCGAAGATTCCGGTAAAGTTCGTTGTGGAGCGTGGACAGTTGATTTATTCCAAGCCGAAGTAAGCCATTCACGGCCTGGCGGCGGGAAGCACGTCCACGGTCAGCGCCGACGCGGCGTTGCTCGTGTGATAGACGCGTTGCGTGGCCTTACGAAAATCCTCCGGTTTCGCCGTGGCAATGTTCACGAAGGTTTGCGGGTTGCGGTCCACCAGCGGAAACCACGAGCTTTGCACATGCACCATCACCCGATGACCGCGGCGGAACGTGTGGCAGACATCGGGCATCGTGAACTCGATCTTCGTCACTTTGCCCGGCACCATTGCCTCGGGCTTTTCAAAGCTGTTCCGAAAACGCGCCGGCATTACGTCACCGCGCACGAGTTGCTGGTAACCGCCCATGACGACATACGCCGGATTCGGGTCCGGATTCGGGAAGTCGGCGTCATAAACATCCATCAGTTTCACCACCCAATCCGCGTCGGTGCCGGTGGTGGTGACATAAAGTGAGGCCTTGAGTGGGCCGGCAAACGTCAGGTCTTCCTCCAGCGGTTCCGTTTCGTAAACCAGCACGTCGGGTCGCGAGGCGGCAAACCGCTGATCATGCACCGGATAACCGCGCGGATAACCGGTCGTGACTTCGAGTGTGAACGGCACCGGCTTGGCCGGATCGCTCACGTATTCGTCGAAAGTCGGCGCGCTTTCCTTGGGCGGTGCAAACGTGAGGTTGCCGCCGGGGTGGAAGTACAGCGTTTGCTCGCGCACCGTGCGCGGCGGCCACGCATCGAAGCGGCGCCATTGATTCAGGCCGGTCACAAACATGTAGGCTTCGGGCAACGGATCGTTGGTAGCGCCCTTCAGGAATTGGCGGAAGAACGGCAGTTCAATGTGCTCGCGATAAAACGCGGCGGTCTTCGCATGAAACTCGATGTTGCCCAGCTTTTCGCCGTCCTTGCGCCCCCAATCGCCGTGCGCCCACGGGCCCATGACGAGCAGATTCGTGATGCCGGGATTCTGGCGTTCCGCCCAGTGATACGTCTCCAGCGCGCCGAAGAGGTCTTCGCCATCGAACCAACCGCCCACCGTCATCACCGCGCAATGGATGTTCTTCAAGTGCGGCCGGATATTCCGCGCCTGCCAGAAGGCATCGTAGTTTGGATGCGCGAGAAACACGGTCCACGCCGGGATTGCGCTTTTGAAAAGCACCGTGTCGGAATTGGCGAGCGGCCCCATGCGCAGGAAAAAATCGTAACCGTCGGGGTTGTTGAAAACAAAATTTTTGCCGCCGTCATGCAACGGGTCGTCGGATTTTTGCTCGAACGAGTAAAAGAAGCCGAAATTTTGCGAGAGAAAAAACGCGCCGTTATGGCGAAGATCATCGCCCATGAACCAGTCGGAAATGGGCGCCTGGGGCGACGCGGCCTTGAGGGCGGGATGGGTGTCAATCATCCCCATCGAGGTGTAGAAGCCCGGATAGGAGATGCCGAACATGCCGACCTTGCCATTGTTGTTCGGAACATTTTTCACCAGCCAGTCAATGGTGTCCCAGGCGTCGGTACTTTCGTCCGTGTCCTTCGGTCCCTTATCGGGATTGAAGGGCCGCACATGAACATAGTCTCCGTCCGAAGCGTAGCGCCCACGAACGTCCTGCTTGGCGAGGATGAACTTGTCCCGGGCCAACATCGCGAAGGTGCCGCTGGGATTTTCGTAGTTGTCCGTGCCATACGGCTTCAAGGCATAGGGCGTCCGCGTGAGGACAATCGGCCAGGTCTCCGAGTCGTCCTTGGGCACATAGACCCGGGTGAACAGCCGCACACCGTCGCGCATCGGAATGCGATGCTCATACTTGGTGTAATGCTCGGCGAGCCAGACGGCGTTGGTGTCGGCGCTGCCTCCTTCCTCCGCGCCAACACGGCTGGCAACGAGCAACAGAAAAACCAACAGCCGAGGCAGAATGCGCGGAGAGAAATTCATACGCGGGCATTGTTCGCAAGTCGCCGTGAGTAACAAGGCAAAACTCGGCCACGCGGGAGAGGTGGTGCGACTGGCCGTGACGGCAAGTTTCAGGTCTTAATCATAATCTTCATCGTAATCTTAATCTCCCGGGCCTAAATTCAAACGGCGAGTTTTACCGAAACGATTAAGACAAAGATTGCGATTGCGATTAAGACCAAAGCGACCCCAGCCTCCACTTCCCTTTACACTGTGTCATACGCTCTTTGACACGCGGCACGCCAAGGGCTACAAAACACTTCAGCATGTTGACCTCGCTACGTTTGCTGCCAGTCCTCGGTTATCTGCTCGCGCTCCCGGCGCTGGCCGATGACACGGGCAACCGCGCCAGCACGAACTACCTGCGTAACTGGCCGCAATGGCGCGGGCCCTTGGCCACCGGCGTGGCCCCGCAGGCCAATCCACCGGTTCAGTGGAGCGAGACCAACAACCTACGTTGGAAAATTCCCCTGCCCGGCAAAGGTCATTCCTCACCCATTGTCCTTGGTGACGCGATTTTCGTTACGGCTGCCGTCCCCGTCGGTGAAGCGCAGAAACCGGTCTATGACAGCGCCCCGGGCGTTCACGACAGCGTGCCCGTCACACATCGTCATCAATTCGTTGTCCTTGCCATCAGCCGCCGGGACGGAAAAGCTCTCTGGAAAAAGGTCCTGCGGGAAGAGTGGCCGCACGAGGGTGGACACACCACTGGCAGCCTCGCCTCCAATTCGCCGGTCACCGACGGCGAACATCTTTACGTCTTTTTCGGTTCCCGCGGTCTTTATTGCCTCGATCTGAACGGCGACGTGAAATGGTCGAAAGACCTCGGTCACATGCAGACGCTCCACGCCCACGGCGAAGGCAGTTCGCCGGTGCTTTACGGGGACACGCTCATTGTGTGCTGGGACCACGAAGGCAACTCCTTCCTCTACGCCTTCGACAAACGCACCGGCAAAGAACGCTGGAAAGTCACCCGCGACGAAAAGACCTCCTGGTCCACGCCGCTCGTGGTCGAACACGAGAGCCAGCCGCAAATAATCGTCAGCGCCACGAAACGTGTGCGCGGCTACGACCTGGCCACCGGTACGCAGCTTTGGGAATGTGCCGGCCTCACGGACAACGTCGTCTCCTCGCCGGTGTACGGCCATGGCGTGGTCATTGCCGGGAACAGCTACTATCAGCAGGCGATGCTGGCCATCCGTTTGACCGGGGCCAAAGGCGACCTCACCGGCACGGATCGCGTGGCGTGGAAGATCCACCGCCTGACACCCTACGTCTCCACGCCGCTCCTCTACGACGACACCCTCTATTTCCTGCGGCACAATCAGAACATCCTTTCCCGCCTCGAACCCGCCACCGGCAAACCGCTTGGCGAACCGCTCCGGCTCGA
>JANYBF010000566.1 GCA_025360895.1 Verrucomicrobiota bacterium | reverse complement strand
AACGGGTGGAGATCACGAGTCAGCCGCAGAGCTTACTCGCATCCGCCGTCAGGACGATGGGACGAAAGTCATGCCCAGCCTGCTGAAAACCGTTTGTGATGACCTGGAATTGGGTTGCCCCCCGCCGACAGCTCATATTTTGTGGAGATTTGATAAGGCAAAAGAAGTATGTGTTTCAGCCTAAAGACTTAAGTTATGCTCCGCCATCCGTGATACCGCTGCATACCAACTGACGGGAGAATCGTTGTGCACAGGCTTACCACCCTATCGGCGCTTACCCTCGCGCTGCTCAGTTCCGCAAGTCACGCTGTCCGGCCTCCGGGCGCCAGCGAGGAAGCCGGCGACACCGCGCAACAACGTGAAGAATATTTCATGATGCGGATCAAAGTTGGCGGCGTGACGGTCGGGAAACTTGGCGCAGAAACACCGGAGGCATTCGCCCAAAACCGGCTTGGCGAGTTGTGGGACACCGAGCCGTTGATGGTCTTGAATGACGAGGGGCATCATGCTTATCGGCCCGCGCCGCAGAGCGAAGATGTAAAGCTTAACAAAGAGGAAAAGGACGAACTCGAAGAAGCGACGGTTTGGGTTAGTGGACTAGACAAAATCAACGCCGCTTGTGGCATTGGCATCTGCGTGGATTTGTCGGCAACGCCATTTTACATCCACGGCAGCGGCTACCCGGAAGGTTCGCCGTTCCCTTGGATTGTCAGCGACTTCAGTTTGGTGGACGCCATCGAGAGCGGCATCACGAAAATCCCGCGCCTACCGGCGATTGATAACACCGGCCAGCCGGACCCGAAGTATTTCAAACTATGGGAACACATCACGCGCGACCTGAAGGCGGGTGAGAAATTGAACGGCGGCAAACCCAAGCCGGAGGTTGTCTATCGCAAAGCCGAGGATGCGTTGCTCACTTTGGCGGGCGAATGGAAAGAGCGGTTTGACCAGTTGCAGGCTTCAACCCCCGGCCAAGAACGCACGCCACCGGTGATGATTATCGTCTGCGACAACACCGACATCGCAGAACATTTTCACCAGATTATTTCCGGTGAAGAAACCATTGAAGCCGACACGCCAGACGAAGACGATGAGGATGACGTTGCGCCCAAACGAAAGAAGAAGGCAAAAGCGCAGAAGCGATACGGCAGCGGCCTCGCGGGGTTTGATGAATTTTGGAATCGCAAAGGTGCTGAAGTCACGTTGCGGATTGACTCAGAGTTGCTCAAAGCTGCGGAGAGCGAAGACCCGAAGGCCACACGGAAAGAATCGGCGGAGGAACTTCGGAAAATAGTTTCCACCGTGGGCAGGCCCGGTGAGCCGGGCGAGCGTATCCGCTGCGTCGTCAGCGTGAACATGCTGAGTGAAGGCTGGGACGCCAACAACGTGACGCACATTCTCGGCTTGCGCGCGTTTCAGAGCCAGTTGCTCTGCGAACAAGTGGTCGGGCGCGGTCTGCGCCGCATGGATTACACCCCCGACCCAAGGACGGGACTGCTCACCGCTGAATACGTGGACATCTTCGGTGTGCCATTTTCTCTGATTCCGTTCAAAGGACGCGAGCCGGGCGGTGGCCCGCCGCCCGAGGACAGGCCCAAGCACGAAGTCGTGGCATTGCCGGAGCGGAAGCAATTCGAGATTCGCTTTCCGATTGTCGAGGGCTACGTGGTTTCATTAAAGCGCAACCTGGTAACATGCGATGTTCGCAATGTAGAACGGACAAAGCTTGATCCGTGGACGACGCCAACCGATGCGTTTGTGCGCCCGCAAGTCGGCTATCAAATCGGGCATTCAAGCGCGCACGGCGGATTTGGTTTCGAGTTGGTCAACCGGCAGACTTACTACGATTCGGTTCATCCGCAGACAATTCAATTTGAAATCGCGCGCGAGATTGTGCGGGCGCTCACCGAGGCAGCACATCCGGGCAAGGAGCGGTTGCGCCGCGAAAGTCGCAGCGCCCTTTTCCCGCAAGTGCTCCGCATCGTGCGGGGTTACATTCAGGACCGCGTCGCGTTCAACGGGCTGCATCCCTGCGAAGTCGGTTTGCAGACCTACGCGCAACGCATCATCGGATTGCTGACCGCGGGCATCACGCCCGACGACGCCAAAGGTGAAGCGCCATTGCTGCCGCGATTGAACCGTTACAAGCCAACCGGAAGCACGGCCAGCGTCCGGTTCAAAACTGTCAAGCCGGTGCAAGTGACCGGGGCGAGTCACTTGAATTTCGTCGCGTGTGACACGAATTCATGGGAACAGGCAGCGACGTTCCAGTTCGAAAAGCTCGCGAAGAAAGGTGTGGTCTATTGCTATGCGAGGAATGACCGGCTGGAGTTCAACATCCCATACGAGCTTTACGGCAACCCGCATGTCTATGAGCCGGACTTCATCGTTCGTCTGCGTAACGCGGTGAATGTGGTGACTGAAATCAAAGGCAAGCAACAGGAAGACACAGACGCGAAACACCAGGCTGCCAAGAGGTGGGTGGCCGCCGTGAATCATTGGGGCAGGCTGGGCGAATGGGACTTTCTTGTCTGTCGAGACCCGCAAAAGCTGGGCGCAGAGTTCGAGAAGCTCGTGGCAGTGCGGAATCAACGAATCGGTGCCGTCGCGGCGGAGTTGAAGGCGCAAGCCGAGAGAGAAGTCGGGCGACTTCGTTCGCTTGGGTGGACACAGGCGGATTTCGCGCGGGCGCTCAAAGAGCTGTTGGAATCCAGGAGGGACGAGTAACCATGCAGACGCAGAACTATCGCGTGGTCTTGGATACGAATGAAGTGGTCGGGGCGGGAACTGGCTGGCTGGATCATGGAGTTCCTGCTCCTGACAGGAATACGCACCGCCGCGTTTTGATCCGGGTCGCTGAATCACATACGGGACTCTACAGTGGCAAGGTTGTTGGCGAATATCTGGAAAAACTTGTCGATCTCGGACATCCGCGTGATCGAGCACTGAAGCTGATGACTTACATCATGGGTGCATTCAGCCAGGTAACAATCACAACCCAGTCTGCCCCCGTGCAACCCTCCGATCCAGATGACGAAATTTTCCTGCTCTGCGCCATTGATGGAAATGCTGACTATCTCGTTTCGGAAGATCACGCGCTGACTAATTTGAAAACCAGCTACACCAAGCCGGTGATTGGAAGGAGTGCCGAACTAGCACCCGTTCTAGGCGCTTGAAGCTGTCGGGCGGGGTAGCTGTGACAATGGCCGTTGGTGACGCGGCATAGCTGGTCTGCGATTCAATTCTTTGCGCCTTTGCGCCTTTGCGTTAAATGAATTTGTGTCTATCGGTGTCGTCGGCGGCTGACGAGACAGTCGGCGGCGGGGAGTCGAGAGTTGCGCCGAAATTCCGAGGTTGGTTGAGACGCTGCGCCGTCTCCGCGCCGCAAACGGCGCGGAGCGAATACCAGCCAACCAAAACCTATGCGCAATTCTTTCCGACCGCGCAACGCGGCCGGGGACAGCGCAGCGCGCGGTCCCTACCTCGCTGGTTCGGAGTTAAACCGCGGAGTTCAGGTGTAATGGTTCCCGCAAGAATGCGGCAATGCGGTG
>JANYBF010000339.1 GCA_025360895.1 Verrucomicrobiota bacterium | reverse complement strand
TCGACGAATATCGCCCGGCTGAATAGCAACGCGGCCTTTGCCGGCAGCCTCACCGCCGAACAATTCATTGGCAAAAACAATGGGTTGACCAATTTTATTGGCAACGGCCGAGGCTTGACCAATGTGCCCGGCCGGATTTTTGCAGTCATCCCCACCGGCGCGAACATCCAGGCCTTGGCGAACACAGGTTATCTCGCCACCAATCCCACGGTGGCGGTCATTGTCACGTTACCGGCCACCACCAACATCGATGTGGGTGAAACCGTGCGGGTCTCCGGCAGCGGCGCTGGCGGCTGGGTCGTGGCGCAGAACGCGGGTCAGGTCGTCCTTGTTGGGACGCTGCAAGATAGCATCGGCCAGGAGTGGACGTTGCGTGACAGTAGTCGGGCCTGGCGGGGCGTCACCTCGTCCGCCGATGGCAGCAAACTGGCCGCAGTCGTTAACGGCGGATTTATTTACACGTCCACCGATTACGGGGCGAACTGGTTTCCGCACGATAGCAGCCGGGCTTGGCGGGCCGTGGCGTCATCAGGCGATGGCGTCAAACTGGTCGCGGCGGCCAGCGATGGCATCTATACCTCCATTAACACCGGCACGAATTGGGGACCGCGTCTGGGAGCTGCGAGTTGGACTTCCGTCGCTTCGTCACTGGACGGCGTGCGTTTGGTGGCAGCCATATCCGGCGGGCAGATTTACACTTCCACGGATTCAGGTTTGAACTGGCTGCCACGCACCGGAAACGCGAGCTGGGTTTCCGTCGCCTCGTCCGCCAGCGGCATGAACCTCGTGGCCGCAATCCAAGGCGGACAACTCTACACCTCCGCCAACGCGGGCACCAACTGGACCGCGCGCGACAGCAATCAAAACTGGGTTTCAGTGGCATCCGACAGCGACGGCCGCCGGCTTGTGGCGACGGTGAACAATGGGTTGATTTATGTGTCCTCGGATTTCGGGACAAACTGGATGGCCACCAGCGCGAACAGTGCCGCCTGGACTTCCGTCGCCTCGTCCGCCGATGGCGCACAGGTGGCCGCCGTGAGCAACCCCGGCGGCATGTATATCTCCGCAGATTCGGGCCTGACGTGGGTGCAACGCCCGGCCTTACCTAACATTGGCGTGGCTTGGACGGACGTAGCGATGTCATCGGACGCCAGCACGATTGTGGCGGTGGGCAACCCAAGTCAGATTTACGTCTCGTCACAAGCCACCACCACGACGGGCATCACGGGCTCGCTCCGCGGCACCCGCCTCTCCGCCGTGGAACTCATCTACTGCGGCAACGGCGTGTTCATGCCCATCACGAGCCAAGGCACAATCCGGGCGCAATAGGCAATCGCCAAAGCGCAAACGGATGCGGGCGGGACTGGAAGTTAATTGGAATGTTCGGGGCTTAATCTTTTTCTGAATCTTAATCCCCGGCATCGCGGCCCAGAGATTAAGCGGCCGTTTGAATTACCAGCCACCGTCAGAAAGCCACAAACTTTCAGTGTCGGCAGCCGGCGACGGTCAAAGTTTAGCCAAACAAATGCGACCGTAAACCCTGGGGATAAACGCTGAGACGCAAAGGTCGCAGAGCATCGCAGAGTAAAACTGCCAACTGCCAGCCCACAGTTCAGTGCTTGGAGTCCAACAAGATCTCCCGGCGCCGCTCTACGTTCTCAGTGGCTCTGCGTTTCTGCCGCCTGATTTTAACTACATCGCTCCGATTTAGAGCCTCCTCACGTCGGCTGCTACACCGCGTCCATCAATCCGCCCGCCGCTGCCGAAATTTGTCGAGGCCAACGGCGAGGATGATGACCAGGCCGATGATGATTTCCTGCATGTAGGTCGGCCAGCCGCTCTGGTTGGAACCGTTGCGCAACACGGCCATAATCAACGCACCGATCATTGAACCCAGAATGCTGCCGCTGCCGCCATTCAAGCTCGCCCCGCCAATCACCACCGCCGCGATCACGTCGAGTTCCAAGCCAATTGCCACCGAAGGATCTCCCTGCGTCAGCCGCGAAAGTTGCATCAGCCCGCCCAGTCCGAAAAACAATCCGGCCAACCCGTAGATCAACGCCTTGTGCCACCGCACCCGGATACCGGAGAGCCGCGCGGCAGTTTCATTCGAACCAACGGCGAAGATGTAGCGGCCAAAAACCGTTTGCCGCATCACGATAGCCATGGTCACCGCGAGCGCGATGGCAATCCAAACACCCCACGGCAACGGCAATAAATTTTCCGGCGCTTCGAGTGCCATGATTTTGTTCAACCGTGACTCGGGATAATTCACCGCTTGATTGGCCGCCAGCCACTTCGCTGATCCCCGCGCCACTCCCATCATGCCAAGGGTGACAATGAACGGCAGCATTCGGAAACCCGCGATGATCGAACCGTTGATCAAACCGATCAAACCACCTGCCCCCACCGTCAGCACGACCACCAGCCACGGCGGGAAATTTTTCAAAGCCAGTGTCGCCCCCAACACGCCGGTGAGCGCCACCACCGAACCAACGCTCAGGTCAATCCCCGCACTCACGATGATCATCGTCATGCCCAGCGCACACATCGCGACGATGACGGTTTGTGTCAGGATGATTTTGAAATTCGCACCGGTAAGAAAATAGGGGCGCACCTCGCTGTTGGCGCAGAATACCCCCACCACGAAGAGCAGGCCCAGAAGCGGGCCAAAAAAATTGATCAACTTCGCGAACTGTTGACGACGATTAGCCACGCGCACAGCTTAGTTAAGAAACGGGTCGAGGGGTCGGTTGAGCCAATCCCGATGGCGAAAGGTCGTAGTCATGGCGTCAGGCTAGGAAGTCGCGCGTGAGGGTTCAATCCTTTTGACGCCGCCTATTTGCACTCACCCGCCTGCGGCCCCGACCACGGTGGAGGAACAACCAGTGATTGTTGACCGCAGATTACAATTGAGCCGGCGGGAACGAACCGGTATGGTGGGCGGGTAACGCGCGAGTAGCTCAACTGGATAGAGCGTCGGTCTCCGAAGCCGAAGGTTGTGGGTTCAACTCCCGCCTCGCGCACCAGCTTTTATTCAGCATTCCACGAAATTATTGACTTTTTGGGCCACATTGGGGACAGTTCGTGCGTGAAAACAAGAACTTCGCCCGCTTTCAAATCTCCCCTCGAAATCAAGCGTGGCAACGTCACGGTGAAAATCTACGCGGGCAAAAATCGCGTCAACGGCACCGCCTATCCGCAATTCACTCTCACCTATTACGACGGGGCCCAGCGCAAGAAGAAGCGATTCGCAGACTTCTTTGAGGCCAAGCGCGAAGCTGAGTTCACCGCAACCAAATTGGCCAGCGGAGAAAACGAAGTGCTCCGGCTGACTTCGACCGATCGGGCAATTTATCTGGAAGCCGTCACTCACTTGCGTCCGTTGAACGTGCCGCTGAATCTTGCTGTGCTCGAATACGTTTCTGCTGTGAAGCACCTGCCGGACGGTTCAACGCTCAAGGAAGCCGTGGATTTTTTCCGACGCCGCAATCCCACTGCCCTTCAAAAGCGCACCGTGCGACAGGTTGTGGATGAAATGCTTGCTGCCAAGCGGGCGGCGAAACTGTCTGAAGTCCATGTGAAAGACTTGGATTGCCGTCTGAACCGATTCGCCGCCGCCTTTCAATTAAACATTGGCGGTGTCTCCGGAACGATGCTGCAAACGTGGCTGGACGGCATGAAGGCCGGCGGGCGAACCAAGCGAAACTATCTCGCGGTC
>JANYBF010000334.1 GCA_025360895.1 Verrucomicrobiota bacterium | reverse complement strand
AGAAAAATCGCAAATGAGCACAGGAACGGAACTACAAATGAATACAAGTTCCATCATTAACAAGTAAACTTTTGCCAACTTATTGGTGGAGAGTCGTGGTGTCATCGTTAACCTGAGTCCCGGCAAAATGCCTTGGATATCCCAATATTACAACTGGACAAATCTCCATTTAGCCAGCAGCGAGCAGGTTATGGGTATCTGAATTTGTCAATGTCCGCGAGCAGGTCGCGGCAATTCAGAACCTTCTCCATGAGATCTACTGGCACGTAATAGTATTGGTTCGAAGCTTCGAAGCCAATCCGCGAATCGCGCGCTTGAATCGCGTGCAACCGCCGGGCCAAGGCGATCTCGTCCTTCAACACGTTTGCCATCGCTGCGCGCTGCGGCGTGGCCGCTTCCGGGGCCTTGGTCGCTGCCAGAGCCTGCCGGGCCAACACAAAGCGCGCCTGATTGGCTGAACTGCGGAAATGAATGGCCGCCGCCTCCGCTACATCACATTCCGCGGCCAAGGCTCGACGCTGCGTTGGCGTTGCCCCCTGCCCTTGCACCGTGGCGGTTTTGAGTTCAGCGAGCGCGCGATCGAATCCGTCGGCGACCTTCTCGAACTGCTGCACAAAAATCTCCGGCGGATAGATCGCCCGCCAGCCATTCAGATCATCGTACGGAAATCCCACCATCGTTGCGGCATACCCGGTGGGTTCGGCCCAAAGCAAATTCGCCGGGCCGAGCTGTTGCGGGCCGGAATAGACCAGCCCACCGTGATAAGGAAATTCGCGAAAGGCCGCGCTATAGCCACGCCATGCCTTCACCACCGCCGGCGCCAACTGTTTGCCGAAACGCCGTTCCGCCACGCGTTGCATGGCTTCGTCCGCCGAACCACCCGCGAGCACTTCCGCCACGACTTCCAGATTCGGCGACGGATAACCGCCCAGGGTCCAGCCCAGCATCAGGCCGTCAACGTTCGCGTCGCGGAGATTTTCCGCATGGCGGGCGACGTTTTCGACCGCGGGAATGTAGGGTACGGCGGAAAGTTCCCAGGTACACCCGGCCTGGATTTTGGCGATGGTCTTCAGTCCGCGCTCGCGCGCGATCTTCCAGTGGCGGAGGGCGCGTGGCCCGGGGCCGATCGAAGAGATAGAATACTCGCCCACCTCAGACTTCACGCCGCCACGTTCGATGGGCAGGCTCCATTCACTCACGCTCTGCAAGGCGGCTTCCGCCGGCAACTGCCGGATCACGTCGCCGGCCCAGGCATCGTTCCAACCCCAATCCCACGCGATGAATTGCGCCTTCGTGCCGGCTTGCTTGATCCCATCCACAAACAACCGGTTGACTTCGGCCACCACGTCGGCCGGCGGACGCTGGCCACACCGCGGACACTTCGCACCACCGCCGTGTGACCAGCAATTCGTCAGATTCTCCGAACCGCTGATGCTGAAGAAACCGCCCAAGTCCGGCACCGCCCGACAGATGGAAGCGATGGAATTCACAATGAAGCTCTGGACTTCCGGCACGCTGCTGCAAAGCGCGGCGTGATCGCCTTCCACGACGCCTTGGAGTTGCGACCTGCTCTCAAAGAACCGCAACGGCATCGCGCGCGGCTCATTCAAGTAGAGAAAAATTTGGATGCCATGCTTCTGGGCGCGCGTGACGAGAGCGCGCAAATTCTTCAGGCGTTCCGCATGCCGCTCGCTGCGTTCCGGTTCCCATGGAAACGGCGCGAGCTTGTGCAAAACCGCTTGGAGCCACACACCGTTGACGCCGGATTGCGCCAGTCGCACCAACAAACCTTCGGGGTAAAGCTCCGCGTGCTTTTCCAGCAAGGGATCGCCGTATAACGCGAAGTACGAATAGCAGAAGCGGAGACTGGCCGCTGGTTGAGCGCGTAAAGCCCCGTTGGAGCCACGCTCCTCTACGGGGTTGAGAGTTGAGAGTTGATCGGGTTTTCGGGAAAGCTGGGCGACAAAGCCGAACAACTCGTCCTCCGGCGGGCGGGCGGATTCGGGAAACTCCTCGCGTACGATCTGCGCAATTTCCTGTTCGCGGCGCAAAGTTTTCTCGTCCGGAGGTTGATAGCGCAACGGCTCGCATTGCGGCTTGAGGTTGCCCAGCTTGACCCACAGGAAATCGTCCTCGCGCAACGTGAAAGCGAGTTGGTCCGGGGTCCAGCTCAGCAGCTTGAGTAATTGTTCGTACGGGAGCAAATGCCAGTTGCGCTTGATGACGGTTAGATAGGAGCGCGCCTGCTGATCGCGGGTGATCCGTGGCGGATCGCCCAAGCCCATCGCACGGCCCATGCGCTTGATGTCCACTGGTTTGGTGCCGACCACTTGCGCCATACGTTCGGGCGTCACCAACGGCCAGTTGCGCCAGACGAAGGAATGAAGGCGACTGGGAAAATGTGGGAACGAAACCGGTTTGGGCGCGGCACCCCCGGGTAGATCGGCCACCGTCATGGCGGGCGACTTCCCGCCCCCTTTCGCCAGCGCGGACCACGCAAACCCACCCAGCGCCAAGCTTCCGGCAGCCACAGAACTGGTCTTTAGGAAAATCCGTCGGGAAAGGCCATTCGGCTGGAGTTCCATTGCGCCCGCTTATGTTTTCAGCTTCCGCTCCAGAATCTCGCCAATGAGTGCGGGGTTTGCCTTGCCCTTGCTCAACTTCATCACCTGACCCTTGAGGAAATTCAACGCAGCGACTTTGCCGGATCTAAAATCGTTCGCCGGACCCGGGTTCGCAGCGATGACTTCGTCGCAAAACTTTTCAATCGCACCCGTGTCGCTAACTTGGGCCAGGCCCTTCTCCTGCACGATGACGGCTGGCGCTTTGCCGGTGTCGAACATTTCCGCAAACACCAGTTGCGCGGCGGCGCTGCTGATGGTCTTGGCTTCGACGAGGCTGATGAGTTCGAGGAGCGACTCGGGCTTGAATTTCAGGTCGTCCAGCGCGTAGCCGCCGACGTGCGGAGGCGGATTCTCGCCCGCACCCGACGATTCCGCCTCCTCACGTCGGCGGCTACCATCGGCCTCCGCCAGCTTTGCGCGCAGGTTGTTGATGACCCAATTGGCGACGGCTTTGGGATTCTTCGATTGTTTGGCGATGCCTTCAAAGTAATCCCCGAGCGGCAAGTCGTTCTTGAAGGTCTCAGCATCGGGAGCAGGCAATTGGTACTCCCGCATGAAGCGCTGTTTGCGCGCAAGTGGCAACTCGACCATGCGCGACTTCACCTCGGCGAGCCACGCGTCGGTGGGCGCGAGCGGCATGAGATCGGGGTCGGGAAAATAGCGATAGTCGTGGGCGTCTTCCTTCGTGCGCATCTGTTCCGTAACGCCCGTCACGTCGTCCCAGCGGCGCGTGGACTGGATGAGCTTCTCCCCGCGCTTCACCACCTCGATCTGGCGCGGGATTTCGTATTCCAATGCGCGGCGCACACCGGAAAAGCTGTTCATGTTTTTGATCTCGATCTTCGCGCCCAGTTCCTTCGTGCCCACGGGCCGCACGCTCACGTTCACGTCGCAGCGCACCATGCCCTTTTCCATGTCGCAATCACTCACGCCGCCTTGGATCAGGATTTCCTTAAGCGCGTTGAGATATTCATAGGCCATGTCTGAGTCGGTGATGTCCGGTTCGGAAACAATTTCCATGAGCGGTACGCCGGCACGGTTGAAGTCCAGGCCGCTGGTGCGATCAAAGTGCGTGCTCTTGCCCACGTCCTCTTCGAGATGGGCGCGGGTGATGCGCACGCGCGACAGACCACCGTTGAGTTCGAATTCCACAAAGCCATTGGCCGTGGACGGCTTGTCGTATTGGGTGATCTGGTAATTCTTCGGCGCGTCGGGGTAGAAATAGTTCTTCCGGTCAAACTTGGCGTAGCGCGCCACGGTGCAGTTCAGCAGCAGTCCGGTGAGGGCAGTGAGCCGCAGCGCCTCCTCGTTCGCGACCGGCAACACACCCGGCAGGCCGAGGCAGACGGGACAGACGTTCGTGTTCGGGGCCGCGCCGAAC
>JANYBF010000434.1 GCA_025360895.1 Verrucomicrobiota bacterium | reverse complement strand
ACGCGGCGATTTTGCCCGAGCACTTACCGAATTCTGGGCCGATGGTCCGACTTCCGAAACCCCTCCCGGCCACTGGAATGTGATTGCCAATGATGTGTCGGACAATCCTCTCTTCGTTAAGAAGATTGGAGGCACTGGACCGGTTGTGGACAATTTGGAGTGGGATGTGAAACTCTATTTAAGCCTGAATGCGGCCCTTCATGAGGCCGCCTGCGCTGCATGGTCGGTTAAGCGCTACTATGATGGGTGGCGACCGCTCAGCGCCGTTCGCTATTTGGCCGGACTTGGTCAATCCAGCGATCCGGGCCTTCCTTCGTTTAACACAAACGGCCTGCCGCTCATCACCAACCTCATCGAGTTGGTCACCGTGGATTCGGCTGCGACGGGTGGACGTCACGAGGGGTTAACTCCCGACAAGATCGCCGTCCTGTCCTGGCCGGGCGAACCTGCGGATCACTCAACTCACCAAGGCGTCAAATGGCTGCATGCCGACACTTGGACTACATACCAAAGGAGCAACTTTGTCACTCCGGCCTTCCCCGGCTACATCTCGGGGCATAGCACGTTTAGCCGTTCCGCTGCTGAAGTCATGACGGCCATCACCGGCTCGCAATTCTTTCCCGGTGGTCTTGGGTCTTATACCATCAACAGCCTGATCAACGAACAGGGTCCCTCGCAGCCCGTCACCTTGCAATGGGCCACCTATTACGACGCTGCCGACCAGATCGGAGTCTCGCGTATCTGGGGCGGTATTCACCCACCAGCGGACGATTTCGCCGGCCGGCTCACCGGCGCGCAAGCCGGTCAGGGCGTCTGGGCTTTGGTTCAAAAGTATTTTGACGGCTCGGTGGTCAATACCCCCGTGACGCTCACGCTGCGAAAGGTTGACGCCGATAACGACGAGGTTCGTCTCAACACTCTCCGCGGTTTTTACTACAAGTTGCAGTCCGCCCCAAATCTCAGCACGGCATTCACCGACGAACCGGGCGGCACGAAGCTCGCGGTTGAGGGCTGGCTCGTCACCACCAACAGCGCCGGCAGCCCGCAAAAATTCTACCGCGCCGCGAGTTCACTCGTGCCGTAAGGGCCTTGCGTGTCGGCGTTCACCACCAGTAAGCTTGGAAAAGCATGAAAATGGCCGGTCGTATTGTTTCGCGTGCCTTCACGCTCATCGAGCTGCTCGTGGTGATCGCCATCATCGCGATTCTGGCCAGTATGTTGCTGCCCGCGCTCTCCCGGGCCAAGGCCAAGGCGCAGCGCGTTAAATGCACCAACAACCTCAAGCAAATCAGCCTCGCCATGCGGATGTGGGCCGACGACCACGACGGCAAGTATCCCTGGCTGGTGGATCAATCGGTCGGGGGCGGCAAACCCAACGGCACCGATAACGCGCCCGCGAACTTCCAGTTCTGCCTCGCCTCCAACGAACTCGCCACGCCCAACATTCTGCTCTGTCCCAACGACACCGAGCGCAAGGCGGCCACCAATTTCACCGCCTGCTATAACACCAACGTCAGCTATGCGCTCGGGGATGACGCCGACGATAAAAAGCCCAGGCACATTCTGGCGGCGGACCGGAATCTGAGTGGCTTCGAATATTCGGGCCTGCATGACAATACCGCTTGCTACACCATCAACACCGCCAACGGCGGAAAGAACGCCAAATGGGACAAGGCCCTTTCGCACGGGGCCAATGCGGGCAATCTGGCCATGAGTGACGGCAGTGTTCAGCAGGTCGCCGATAACGGCCTCAAGTCCACCGTCCTTTCCATCAAAAGCGCCGACACGCTTGATGGCACCCTCCGTTTTTACGTGCCGTGACCAGGCATTCTTACCGAATTCCAGATGCCCGGATGGCTTCATTTCATTTGCTCCATGATGGAATCATTTCTTGGTGGAGAAACGCGTCCTCGAAACATCGGGTGAGGGTCGGCAAATTGGCGTTGCGCAAGGATAATTAAAAAATGCACCCTTGTAAGCACTAGGATTATGACCACCGCAGGCAGCCCAGATAAAAATCCCGCCCTCCGGAAAAAATATGTCCGATCGGTTGGCCCGCGATTGCGCCTGCTGTTGTATTTTATTCTCGGTCTGGTTGCCATCCTCGCCGCCAATTCCACTTATCTTGCCGGTATCACTTTTTTGCAGTGGTTTACGGAGGCTTCATACGAGAACTATTTTTATCAGTTCATGTTTCTGGTCCACCTCGTTCTGGGGCTGCTGCTGGTAACACCGTTTGTCATCTTTGGCGCGCTGCACATCAAAAACGCGCACGACCGGCCCAACCGGCGCGCGGTGCGGGTGGGTTACCTGTTGTTCGCGATCAGCCTGGTGCTGCTCTTCACCGGCGTTGCCCTGATGCGCTTTGATTTCTTCGTGATCAAAGATCCCCGGCTCCGTTCCCCGATTTACTGGGCGCACGTCATCACGCCGCTGCTGGCCGGCTGGCTTTATATCCTGCACCGGCTGGCCGGTCCGCGCATTCATTGGCAGGTAGGGTTGCGGTGGGCGGCCGTGGTCGGCGGGCTGATGGTGGCGACATTGTTGTTCCACTCAAAACATCCGCAAAAAAATGTGGTCGGCTCGCCCGAGGGGAAGAAGTATTTTGAACCTTCATTGGCACGCACGGCCTCCGGTAAATTCATCCCGGCCCAAACTCTGATGATGGATGATTATTGTCTGAAGTGCCATGCCGATGCTTACAAGGGATGGTTCCACAGCGCGCACCATTTTAGTTCCTTCAACAACCAGCCCTATTTGTTCAGCGTCAACGAAACCCGCAAGGTCTCGCTGGAACGCGACGGCAACGTGAAGGCTTCGCGCTGGTGCGCCGGCTGCCACGATGTGGTACCCTTCTTCAGCGGCGCGTTTGACGACCCCAACTTCGATGTCGAAAACCATCCCACCGCCAAAGCGGGCATCACCTGCACCGCCTGCCACGCCATCAATCATGTGAACAGCACCCAGGGCAACGCCGATTACACCATTGATGAACCGATTCATTATCCCTTTGCTTACAGCACGAATGCCCTGCTGCAATTCATCAATCAACAACTCGTCAAGGCCAAGCCGGACTTTCACAAGAAGACTTTTCTCAAGCCGCTGCACAAAACCGCGGAGTTTTGTTCCACCTGCCACAAAGTCAGCCTGCCGCTAGCGCTCAACAAGTACAAGGAATTTTTGCGCGGCCAGAATCATTACGACACGTATCTATTGAGTGGGGTTTCCGGCCACAGCGCCCGGAGTTTTTATTATCCCGAAAAGGCGCAACCGAACTGTAACGGCTGTCATATGCCGCTCCAGGCCTCGGATGATTTTGGCGCGCGTTACTTCAATTCCACCAACAACACGCTGAGCATTCACAATCATCTGTTCCCCGCTGCCAACACCGGTATCGCGTACCTCCGCAATGAACCCGAGATCGTGAAGACGCAGCAAGCGTTCCTCAAAGGCACGGTGCGGGTGGACCTCTTTGGCTTAAAGGAGGGGGGCACGGTGGACAGCCCGCTCATCGCCCCGTTGCGACCGCAAGTGCCCACGCTCAAACCCGGCCAGACCTATCTGCTTGAAACCGTCCTGCGAACGATGAAGCTCGGCCATCCGTTCACGCAGGGCACGGTTGATTCCAACGAGGTATGGGTCGAGATCAAGGTCAGCAGCGGTGATCGGATCATCGGCCGCAACGGCGGCCTCGGCACATTTAAAGAAGTCGATCCCTGGTCGCACTTTGTGAACGTCTATATGCTGGATAAAGACGGTAACCGCATTGACCGCCGCAATCCGCAGGACATTTTCACCCCGCTCTACAACCACCAGATTCCGCCCGGCGCCGGCCAGGCCGTTCATTACGTTTTCACCGTTCCGGAAAATCAAACGGAGCCGCTCACGGTCGAAGTGAAGCTCAATTACCGGAAGTTCGATGCGATCTACATGAACTACGTTTTGGGAACAAATTATTCCAAAGGCGCGCCCTTGCAGATAGCCAACGATCTGCCGATCACGGTGATTGCGTCTGATTCCATCACTTTCCCGGTCGAAGGCGCCAGTGCGACGGCAGCGCAAATAACCGCCATTGCCGGGCAGACTTCCAACATCCCCGTGTGGCAACGTTGGAACGACTACGGCATCGGCCTGTTACTGGAAGGTGACAAGGGCAGCGAGAAGGGCGAATTGATTCAGGCGGCCCAGGCGTTTGAGCAGGTTGAAAAGCTGGGTCGCGCCGACGGCCCGCTGAATCTGGCGCGCGTTTACTTCAAGGAAGGCCGGCTCGACGACGCGGTGGCCGCGTTGCAACGCGCCGCGCAATTTGATCCCCCCGCGCCCCGCTGGACGATCGCCTGGCTGAATGGCTTGGTAAATAAACAAAACGGTTATCTCGACAAGGCGATCACGGAATTTCGCAGCATCCTGGAAGATCGCTACCCCGAACTGGACAAGCGCGGCTTTGATTTCAGCAAAGATTACGAAGTGATCAACGAACTCGGCCAGACGCTGTTCGAGCGGGCCAAACTGGAACGCGGCGCAGCCAACCGGACGCAACAGACGGCCTTCCTGCATCAAGCCGAAGCGCAGTTCAAAAGGACGCTCGCGCTCGATTCGGAAAATGTGACGGCGCACTACAATCTCGCGCTGATTTACGCGCAACTGGGCGATCCGAAGCTGGCCGAGGAACATCGCCGGTTGCATGAGCGCTTCCGGCCCGATGACAATGCGCGCGATCGGGCCATTGCCATTCATCGCCGGCAAAACGCGGCGGCCGACCACGCCGCGCAGGCGATCATCATCTACCCGCTGCAACGTTCCGGCGCCTTGGGTTTATCGCGTGACGGATCCCTCCCGGCCAACGGGGAAAAACCATCCGCCACCCGTTGACGCTTCGCTTTCGATACCCAGTTCATTCTCGATTTCCCATCACCTCATGAGCCCCAACCCAAACGATAAAAGGAACCCGCCGCCGGAAACTTCCGACGAAGTCGCCCATCTGGACGATGCGGTCATCGGCCGCGCCTTTCGCGGATCCGCCGTTGCCTTCGTCGTCATCGCCCTGGTGGTTGCCGGCGCAATCATTTTTCTAAAACGCAAACCCGCGGCGCCGCCCGTGCGGCAGACCAAACTCATCGCGCCGATTGCTTCCGAACCACCACCCGTGGAAATTCCCACCGCGCGATTTACCGACATTACGGCGACATCCGGCATCTCGTTCGTTCACAATAATGGGGCTTACGGGGATAAGCTGCTGCCGGAAACCATGGGCGGGGGCTGCGCTTTCTTCGATTTTGATAACGACGGCGCCCCGGACTTGCTGTTCGTTAATTCCACTACCTGGCCATGGAAAACCAACGACCCGAAGCCAACCATGGCCCTGTATCGCAACGACGGTAAAGGCCATTTCGAAGACGTCACCGCCGGCTCCGGGCTGGATGTGAGTTTCTATGGCATGGGCGCGGCCATGGGCGACTACGACAATGATGGCTTGCCCGATGTCTTCATCACGGGGGTGGGCGGCAATCATCTGTTCCATAACGAAGGGAAAGGGAAATTCAAAGAAGTAACCGCTGTGGCCGGCGTGGGCGGCTCGACCAATGATTGGAGCACCTGTGCTTCGTGGATTGATTACGACAACGACGGGAAGCTCGATCTGTTCGTCGGCCACTACGTCCGCTGGTCGCGCGAGATTGATTTTGAAGTCGGGTACAAGCTGGTCGGGATTGGCCGCGCCTACGGTCAGCCCATGAACTTTGAGGGAACCTTCCCGACCCTCTACCACAACGATGGCAACGGTCACTTCACCGATGTCTCGACGGCGGCCGGCATTCAGATCAAGAACCCGGCCACCGGCGTGCCCGTGGCCAAAACGCTCGGGGTCGCGCCCGTGGATTTGGATGGCGACGGCTGGATTGATCTCGTCGTCGCCAACGACACCGTCCAGAACTTTGTCTTTCACAATCAACGAAACGGCACCTTCAAGGAAATCGGCGCGGTGAGCGGCATTGCCTTTGACAGTTATGGCAACACGCGCGGCGCCATGGGCATTGACACCGCCCGGTATCGCAACGACCAAACACTCGGGATCGCCATTGGCAACTTCGCCAATGAAATGACGGCGCTCTACGTTTCGCAGAAAGACCCGCTGGTGTTCACCGATGAAGCGATCACCGAAGGCGTCGGTCCCGCGAGCCGGCAATGGTTGAAGTTCGGGTTGTTCTTTTTCGACTACGATCTCGATGGTCGCCTGGACCTGCTCTCCGTCAACGGACATCTGGAGGAGGAGATCACCAAAATCCAGAAAAGCCAGCGCTACGCCCAACCCGCCCAACTTTTCTGGAACGCGGGCAATGCCCGGGCCGGCTGCTTTGCCACTGTGTCCGCGGAAAAATGCGGACCCGACCTGTTCAAGCCGATCGTGGGCCGGGGCTGCGCCTTCGCCGACATTGACGGCGACGGTGATTTAGATGTGTTGCTAACCCAGGTCGGCGGTGCGCCATTGCTGTTGCGCAACGACCAAGCCCTCGGCCACCACTGGCTCCGCTT
>JANYBF010000394.1 GCA_025360895.1 Verrucomicrobiota bacterium | reverse complement strand
TCGCCCGACACCTCTGCCGAGCTACGACAGCTACAAACTCGACACCATGCCGCGTCCCTACACCGGTAGCTACACGCCGACACCGCTGTATCGCCGCTCCAGTTCCTCCGGCTTCTGAACTGGTAGGGCCGGAGCATTGTGAATGAACACGCGATGCTCCGGCCAACTGCTGTCATAGAGATTGATTTCCCTCGCACAAATGTCTTCATTTGAATCATGTTCATTTCGACACACGACGCCAAGCGACTATTTCTCTCCGCGCTTGGAATCTCGTTGCTTGTCTGTTCAATAAGCGTCAGTCGTCTCATGGCTTCACCACAGCGCCCATACATTCACGAGGTTTTCGGCCCGGAATTGTTGATTTCCTGGCCCGAGGGTCAAAGGCTGCACGAGGAGGCAATGGATCTTTATTACGCCGGTGATTATGTTGCCTCGCTTCAGAAGCTCGATAACGCCCTCGCCAAAGCAGAAAGCTTTTCCAAAGCCAAACAGAAGGACATGGCAATTCTCCTCGCCACAAAGGCTCATTTCGAGTTTCAGTTGAGCGACCCAAAGGAGGCTGACGCACTACTTCTCAGAGCGCAAAGTCTGGCGGATCAAGTCCTTGATGCAAGTCATCCAGTAACCGGCCGCATTCAGTTTTTGCGAGGCGGGTGCTTTTTCGTCAAAGGCGACATGTCAGGAGCGAAGCTTGCTTTGGAACGAGCAAGCGTAACGCCAGCCAGCGGCACAAATGGCCTTTGTCTGGCAATGAGCCTGCGAGGACAAGCACTCTTGAGCCTTGTGCAAGGCGACCCGGGACAAGCGTCGCTGACCATGAAGCGGAGCACCGAATTGGTCGCGAAATCAATGGGCACACAAAGCCTTCCTTACGCCGAAAGCCAAATGCTGGAATCAGTGATGGTCGCCGCCACAGGTGAGTATGAAAAAGCTCTTCGGCTTTGTGAATCCAGTCTCACAATTCTCACGAACTGTGTCGGCCCCGAGCATCTCCTTTTGGTGGCTGTCAGAAATCTCCTAGCGGACGACTACCAGCAACTTGGGATGTATGAGCAGGCTGCGCCACTGCTTCAAAAGAATCTGCGGACTTTGGAAAAAACAATTGGTGGCGACAACATAGTTCTTGCGGGAGTTCTTAATTCACTTGGACAGCTTCACTACCGTCTCAGCAATAATTCCGGTGCGGAACAGCTTTTTCGCAGGTGTCTCTCGATTCAGGAGAAAACCGTTGGAGTAAACGGCCCTGCCTACGCGGCGACGATTAACAACCTTGCGCTTGTGTTGATTGAACAGGGAAAAGATCAGGATGTGTCGGCGATGTATAAAGACGCTGTAACCGCGCTGGATAAGTCTATTGGGAAAAACAGTCCCTTATTGGCAACCGTGTTGTTGAACTGGGCAGTGTTCTCAAGGAGTCTCGGAAATTTGGAGGTGGCCGATTCGCTTATCGCAGAAGCTGCGGCGATTCGGGATAAGGCATTCGGCAAAGACCACCCGGCGACGGCGGAGATCGCAGAAGAATACGCTCGCCTCCAGTGCGAACGCGGGAATTTCAAACACGCGCTGTACCTGGTTTCGCTCGCGCACTCTATTAAAACAAATTTTTTCGGGCGCGATCATCCTGCAATGGCTGACACGATCAGCACAGCAGCGGATGTTTACGCAGGTCTAGGCGACGAATACACAGCGGCGGAGCTGTACGGAAGCAGTGCGTTAATCAGCGCAAAGGTTTTTGGTGGAGACCACCCGATGGTTGCCAACAAACTGGAGGCAGCCGGGCTGGCGCTATGCCGAGCAGGTGAATACGAAGAAGCCGTTCGTCCTTTTCTGACGGCATTGCGTTCGCAGCGGGATTATCTGGTCGCGCAAGCTGCCAGAGCCAACGGGGAGGATAGGCTGAGGTTGGCCGGCAAAATGTTTTACAGAACTGAGCTTTTCCATTCCCTATGTGCGCTGAGTTTTTCAAACGCCGCCGTTTCCCTTCCGCTGAAAGGCGCGGAACAACTGGCATCATGCAAAGCCCTGCTGGAAGAGGTACAATCAACTCAAGCGTCATTAGAAACGGATTCACGGACTTCAACGCGTGAATTGCGCGGAAAGTTTGAAGAGGCTCAGAACCAATTGGATCGCTTGCCCGAGAGCAATCTCGATCCTGAGTTGAGGGAGGCGCGGCGGCGGCAGTTGCAGAATGTGAAAGCACAAATGGAGGACGCGCTGGCACAGTGGAATGGCTTGGTCGCTCAAGCAATCCGTGAACGAAACCTGACTTTGCCAGACATCGCTCGCAGCCTCCCATTACAATCCGCCCTCGTGGATTTCATTCAGTATGAACGCTACGATTTCGCCACCAAGACCAACCAATGGAAGGAGCAACGCTACGCCGCTTACCTGACGTTTCCGCTGGCGCGCGATTCCACCAACGTCGTCGTCACGCGCGTGGACTTGGGCGAGGCCGCGCCCATCAATGACGCGGTGCAGGTGATCAGCAGGCGCATGTCCGCCGGGCAATATGCCGCCAAAGACGTGCTGCCGGCCTTGCAGCGGTTGAGCCAATTGGTCTATGCCCCGCTCGCTCCGTATCTGACAAACATCGCGCACCTGATTATCTGTCCCGACGGACAGTTGAACCGCCTGCCGTTTGAAGCACTTCCGTGCGGGCACAATGGAAACAGATTCCTGATTGAAGAAAAGACGATCAGCTATGTCACCAGTGGGCGGGAAGTCGTGCGCTTGGCTTCCGGCCAAGCGAATTCAAAATTAAAAATGCAAAATTCAAAATCGCTGGTGATGGGCAACCCGGATTTTGATCTCGATCTTCGTAGCAGCCGACGTGAGGAGGCTCTGACTAGATCCTCTCAACTCTCAACCAACAACTCTCAACCCGGCGATCAGAGCCTCCTTACGTCGGCTGCTACGAGGGCGTTGAGTCGCGACGCACGCGGGTTGAGATTTAATCCGTTACCGGGTTCAGGCATCGAGGCAACGAACGTCGCCAACTTGCTGGGCGGCGACGCGACGCTGCGGCTTGGCGCGAACGCTCGTGAAGCGGAGTTGAAAGCCGTGGTTTCCCCGCGCGTGTTGCATCTGGCCACGCATGGGTTCTTCCTATCCGATCAGGAATTCAAGCACACCAATTCCGGTAGGGCCGACCTGCTGGTCGGCTGGGCGCGGCAGCGCGTCCCTACGACGAACGATTGGGAAAACCCAATGGTGCGTTGTGGCATCGCATTGGCCGGCGCGAATCACACAAACTGGCCGACGGGTAGGGCGGGCAGTCCTCTGCCCACCGTGTCCTCGTCCGCAACGAACGGCGCGCACGGAGTGACACGCCCTACCATTGAAGACGAAGAAGATGGCTTGCTCACGGGCTTGGAAGCGTCGCTGCTGAATTTGCAGGGCACGGAACTGGTCATCCTCAGCGCGTGTGACAGCGGATCGGGTGAAGTGAAGATTGGCGAGGGCGTGATGTCGTTGCGCCGCGCCTTCCGCATCGCCGGTGCGGAAGCCGTGCTGGCAAGTCATTGGCCCGTGAACGACAAGGCGACGAGCCAGTTGATGACGGAGTTCATGCGCCGCTGGCGGGCCGGCGAACCGCGCGCCAAAGCGTGGCGCGAGGCTCAGTTGTCTTTGCAGCGCTCGAAGGAATTTTCCAATCCCTACTTTTGGGCTGCCTTTACACTGACGGGCCAGTGGGATTGAAACGGACTGTGTTCGGCGGGGCGCCGAACAAGGGGCCGCATCCGCGCAATTTTGCCGTGGAACATACGTTTTGGCGATTGATTGAATGTGAATCGTATTTGCCACCTCACCCTGTCCCTCCCTGATTGAGACGGAGAGGGAATCGGTTGCGCGTCGCGAGTCGTAAAAATATAACTGCACTACTACCCGCATCTCGACGTGAGATTCACAATGGCGGGCAATCGCTCAAGCGCCGGGCGACTCGCCAACGACGCGCCCGGAGTGATGACGCCCGATCTGGAAGCGCACCTTGCTTCAGGTGGCCGGAATTGTTCGTTGCAACGTCCGGGCCAGAATGAGCAGTCCGGCAAAGACCAGGGCCAGTTCGGTTGTCAGTTGCGGAAGGACCGCTCCATCCACCAACACTATCCCTGCCAACAAACCGGCCACAATACGGCCCACATGTTGAACCGGCCGTTTCAGAGCCCCGCGCAGACACCACAACAGCCATCCGGCCAGGCACGCCGATGCCACCCAAGCGACTCCGTTTCGATGGGAATTTAACAATCCATTGGCCAGCAACGGTGCAATCAAAAGTAAAAGCGGCCAGTGACGCACTCTCCCCGGGACGCTTTCTCCCCGCGCAAGAAAACTCAGGCCGGTCACATACGCCGCCAGCGCCAACCCATGCCAAAGCACCGCATCGCTTACCGTATTTTGCGTCGCCGCCGCCGCAACAAAATAGAGCAGGAAGCGACACGCGGCCATGAGTAGGGGAGCGAGCGAAGTGCGTTTGTGAATCGCATCGTACGCAATAATGGTGGTCACGAGCAAAAGGGCAGCGATGGCGGCCATTGTTCCGAGCGGCAGGATCAGAAGCCAGCCGAGCAGCAAAAAGCTCACCCCGAACATCCAGACTGCACTCACCGAAATCTTCCCGGATGGGATGGGGCGCTCCCGCCGATGCTGCCGGTCAAACTCCACATCGAACGCGTCGTTGAGAAACATTCCGCCAGTGTAAAGCAACGTGGCCCCGGTGCTTAGTAAAATGAAATTCGGATCCAAAACGCCGCCGTTCAGCAGCCAGGCCGCCAGACAATTGGACCAAACTGTGGGCAAGTTGGATACCCGCCCCAGCACGAGCAACGAACGGAAGTGGACGCGTGACGCCATCGGGAAAGCGGCTAGGCCAGACCGTGTTCGGCGAGACGTTGCCGGGTCCAATCGTACTCGGCCACGAGTTGGTCCGTCACGTCGCGAGTGCGCAGATTTTCCGGCAGCACGGCCCACGTGTACGTTTCCATTTCCAGATGGGAGCAAAGCTGCGGTTGAGCCTGCAGCAACTTGAGCACACCCCGAACGTGATCGGCAGTAGTGTTGAACTCCCCGCTCACCTCGCAATGCAACGGAACATGAAAATGCACTCGCCATTCGTCGTCAGGCTTAGGTGATCCGGCCAGCGGACTGGCGAGAGCCGGGGCCAGATCGCGAAACCGCGTCAGCGACCCATCTCCATGCCGGATGATAACCTGATGCAGATAAACATCGTCGGCAAACGCGGCCAGTTGTTGCTGCGCGGCGGGACTCGGCACGAGCTTGAGCGCGTTGCTGAGATGAATCTTACTGAGGCGAATGTCATGTTCCTGAAAGCGCGCAATCGCCGCCGCGGGCTCCTCGAACTCCACCGCAAAATGACAGGTGTCGTAATTCACACCCAGGTGCTGCTTCAGGCGGGGGTCGCCAGGGTGCTCGTCGCGCATTAGGCCAAAGTAAGCCACGGTCTCCTCGGTGTTTTCAAACCATCCCAGCGGTTCCGGCTCCAAGCCTAAATGCAAACTCCGGCCCGTGCGCTCACTCGTCCGGGCAATGTGCTCAACGCAGCGCCACACGTTGTCGCGGATGGCGCGTTCCTGTTCGGGTGACTTGATGAATTCCTTGAACGATCCGGGTAACGTGCCGACGCTGCCTTCCACGCCGGACGGCAACAGTTGTACGAGCAAATCGAATAGACGATTGGTGTAAGCCAGCCGCTGCGGGTCCGTCCAGTCGGGCCGGTACACCTGCTCCTTGACGCGCGTGCCGTGAAACTGGCCAAAGGGAAATCCGTTGATCGTAAAAACATAACATTCGTGCTGCTCCAGCCAGCGCTGGAATGCCAACAGCGTTTGCGGATCGGCCAGT
>JANYBF010000370.1 GCA_025360895.1 Verrucomicrobiota bacterium | reverse complement strand
GCCTAAAATCGGGCGGCACGATCAGTTCCGTGGCACGCGCAAGGCCAAGGACGGCCACTATCTGGTCTGTTTCAAAGGCGAACACAAAGTTGTGGAATTGGACGGGGATGGAAAAGTGTTGCGTGAAATCAAAGTCCCCGGCGATGTGCATGAAGTGGTGCCGTTACCGGACGGCCATCTGTTGATCACCTGTGGCGACGGTCATAAGGTCATCGAACTTGATGCGGCCGAGAAGGTGGTTTGGGAGTTGAATGAGAATGATCTGCCCGGCAACCCACTTCGATTGATGGCGGGCTGCCAGCGTTTGCCCAACGGGAATACGGTCTTTGTAAATTATCTCGGACACGGGCACGCCGGCGAGCAACCACATCTGCTTGAAGTCACGCGCGACAAGAAAGTTGTCTGGTCGTTCGATGACACGAAGAACTTCAAGGCGCTTTCCCAAGTGCAACTGCTGGACATCCTGGGCGACGTGACCAAGGGCGAAATTCTGCGGTGAGCCGGAATGATTCCGGGCGACGCTTAAGTTGCGAGGTCAATTTTTGCACGTGTGTACCGCGTCATTTTCCATCTCGACATGGATGCGTTCTACGCGTCCGTGGAGCAGCGCGACAATCCCGCGTTGAAAGGGAAGCCTGTCATCGTTGGTTCGCCGCCCACACAGCGGGGCGTGGTGGCGGCGGCCAGTTATGAAGCGCGGAAATTTGGCGTGCGCTCGGCGATGCCGAGTGTGACGGCGGGGCGGTTGTGTCCCAAGGGAGTGTTCGTACGACCACGGATGGAGGCGTATCGAAACGAATCCCACGAGATCATGGGCATCGTGCAGGAGTTCGTCGGCGAATTGATCCAGCAGGTTTCGGTGGACGAAGCTTACATGGATGTGTCCGCGCAACATCAGGCGGCGACCGCAGATGAAAGTCTGGAACTCGCCCGGCCCCTCGCACGGCAGATCAAAGCCGCGATTCACAAACGGCGTGGACTCACGGCCACGATTGGGATCGCGCCGAACAAACTGCTCGCGAAACTGGCGAGCGATTTCCAGAAGCCGGACGGACTCACGCTCATTGGCGATTCAGAGAAGATGGCGTTTCTGAAGCCGCTGCCCGTGCGGTCGCTGCATGGCGTTGGCAAAGTTACGGAGGAGAACTTGCACCGCGCCGGAATCCAGACCGTCGGCGATTTGCGGAACTATGCTGGTGACTTGCGGGCCTTGGTCGGTTCGTGGGGGACAGAGTTGAAGCGCTTTGCCTTTGGCGAGGATGATCGAGCGCTCGAACTGGGCGATGAGGTGAAAAGTATCAGCAGCGAGAACACGTTTTTGCGCGACACGGATGACCGGCCGACGTTGCGGGCGTGTTTGAAAGAGCAGTCCGAGGATGTGGCAAGTAGCCTCGCGAAGCGTCGGCTGGCGGCGCACACGGTCCAGGTGAAAATCCGTTACGGAGATTTTACGAGTCTCACCCGGCAGATTTCCCTGGAAGAGCCACTAACTGATGCGAAAGAGATTTACCGGCTCGGTTGCTGGTTGCTGGCGCGGGAGCGATTGGTGAATCGGCCGTTGCGTTTGATCGGGTTGGGAGTGAGTGGCTTGGCAGAGGCGCGGGCAAGTCAACTCCGCCTGCCGTTTGGAAGCTGAAGGCTCGCCAAACTCATCCATAGAGTGCAAGCTGCGGGGGATGAGTTATCTCGTTCAACAAATCGCAACGGAAGTGATCCGAAGCACGAGTCGGGACAACCGCGCTGATGCGGCGTTGCGTGAGGTGCTCAAGCAGACGCGCAATCTGGCACCCTTCGACGCGACCGAAGTCAGTAAAACAGTTTTTCTATATTACCGTTGGCACATTTGGCTGCGTGACGAACGAGGCGGGGTGGAAGGTAAGATGCGGCTGGCGCTACGGTTGGCCGAGCGGTTTCGAGCGAATCCGGCTTCCGTGCCGATGGCGGAGTTGCGCGCGAAGGCCGTGCCGGCGTGGACGGGGGAACAAATGGACGTGAGCGACGACTGGTTGCGCTCGCTACAACGTGAACCCAAGTTGTGGTTGCGCGTGAAGCGCGGGCAGGCGGCGGCCATGCTGGATAAATTGCCCGGAACGCACGTCGGTCCAACCTTTCCGGAGGCGTTGGTTTACGAGGGGGAAACTGATTTGTTCAAGACCCCGGAGTTTCATGCGGGCGAGTTCGAGATTCAGGACATCAGTTCACAGGCGGTGGGAGTAATTTGTGATCCGAAGCCGGGTGAGACTTGGTGGGACGCTTGTGCCGGGGAAGGTGGCAAACTGTTGCACCTGTCGGACTTCATGCAGAACAAGGGATTGATTTGGGCGAGCGACCGCGCGGCGTGGCGGTTGCAGAAGCTCAAGCGGCGCACGGCCCGGGCAAAAGTCTTCAATTACCGCGCGGAACTTTGGGATGGCGGCGCGAAGCTGCCGACGAAGACGAAGTTCGACGGCGTGCTGGTGGACGCTCCGTGCAGCGGCGTGGGGACATGGCAGCGAAATCCACACGCACGCTGGACGACTGATTTGAAGGATGTGCTGGAGTTGTCAGCGGTGCAGAAGCGCTTGCTGACAAACGTCGCTGCGAGCGTGAAGTCCGGTGGCAAATTGATTTACTCGGTATGCACATTGACGCGGGCGGAAACGACGGAGGTGGCGGAATTGTTCACTGCCAGCCATCCCGAGTTTGAGCCGATGGTCTTGCCCGCGGAAAAGATCAGCCGCGCGCTCACGAGCGCAGCCACGCTGACCATCTGGCCGCATGATTTGAGCGGCAACGGGATGTTTGTGGCTGCCTGGCGGCGGAAAAAGTGATTCGTCACCGGTTCGTGACAATCCCGTAACAAGGTTGTTGCGTCGTTTGCATTGTCTCGCCTGCGGCGCCGTGCTATTCAAGCGACCTGATGAAGCAGAAAATCCTCGTGGTGGATGATGAGCCGGAGGCGGTGGAACTGGTGGAGTTCAACCTGAAGCAGGCGGGCTATGACGTGATTACAGCGGTGGACGGCGACGAAGCGTTGAAGAAGGCCAAGGCCAACTTGCCCGCCCTCATGGTGCTGGACCTGATGCTCCCGGAGATTGACGGCTTGGAGGTTTGCAAATTGTTGCGACGAGACGCCGCCACGGCAAAAATTCCCATTCTCATGCTCACGGCCAAGGCGGCGGAGATTGACCGCGTGCTGGGGCTGGAGCTGGGCGCCGACGATTACGTGACGAAACCGTTCAGTCCACGCGAGTTGGTGTTGCGCGTCAAAAAACTTCTGGAGCGCGGCAAGCAAAAGACCGAGGCGCGGGAATCCATGCGATTCGGTGATCTGCTGATTGACGTGCCAAAGCATCTGGCGACCTGGAAGGGCAAGGCGTTCGAGCTCACCGCCACCGAATTCAAACTGCTGACGGTGCTCGCACAACGCTCGGGTCGCGTGCAGTCACGCGACGCCTTGCTGCGGGATGTGTGGGAATACGACACCCTCATTGACACCCGCACCGTGGACACGCACATGCGGCGGCTGCGCGAGAAACTGGGCCCGGCGGCGAAATTTCTCGATACCGTGCGCGGGGTCGGCTATCGGTTTGTCGAAAACTGAACGCCATGCCGGTTTGGTCCACTATTATCATTATCTTTTTGTTCGCGCTGCTATTTGCCCTGCAGGTTTGGTGGCGGGGTGAATTTCGTCGGGTGACGGAGACCACGGCGGGCGAAATTAAAAACCTCAAACACCGGCTGGCGGCTGAAGCCTTGGAGCATCGGGCCCAGCAGTCGGCCATCTTCAACAGCATGGTCGAAGGGTTATTGCTGCTCGACGAGCGCGGGCGCGTGCAACTGGCCAATCGCGCTTTCAAGAAACTTTTTGAAGCTACGGACGTGGTCCTCGGTAAAACGGTGCTGGAGGTCTTGCGTCTGCATGAGCTTGCGGAAATGGTCGAATCCCTCGGACCGAATCAGCCGTGGCTGGATCGGGAGCTGAAATTTCCCGGCCCGGCGGAGCGCTGGCTTCAAGTTAGTGCCGCCATCGTTCTGAACGGTAGTGGCGAGCGGCAGGGGACCATTCTAGTCCTCCACGATCTGACGCGCCTGAAACAGCTCGAACGGACGCGCGAGGAATTCGTGGGCAACGTCAGCCACGAATTACGCACGCCACTTTCGCTCATCAAAGGTTACACCGAAACGCTGCTCGACGGCGCGAAAGACGATCCAGAAGTGGCTACGAAATTCCTCCAGACAATTGATCGCAACGCGCGCCGGTTGGATTTGCTTATCCAGGATTTACTGACGATCTCGGCGCTCGAATCGGGCCGGGTGGCGTTGAATTGTCAATCGCTGAACATCCGGTCGGTAGTGGAACGTTGCTTGGGAGATCTTAAAATCCAAGCAGCGGCGCGCAAGGTCACCCTGACTAATCACCTGCCAGACTTGATGGCGCATGCCGATGAAACGCGGGCGGAACAAATCTTGAGCAACCTTCTGGAAAACGCGGTGAAATACGGGCGGGAGGGTGGAACGGTGATTGTGGGGGGGCAGGAAACGGACGGTGGCAAGCTGGAAATATTTGTGCAGGACGACGGACCGGGGATTCCGGCGGCGGCGTTGGAGCGGGTCTTTGAACGGTTTTATCGCGCGGATAAAGCGCGGTCGCGGGAGCAGGGCGGGACGGGGTTGGGCTTGTCCATCGTGAAGCATATCGTCCAGGCCCACGGCGGCAAAGTGTGGGTGGAAAGTGAAGTTGGTCGCGGGACAAAATTCATTTTCACGCTGCCGGCTGAATTGGAAACAGGTGGTGAAAAAACGGGAAAGTAAAGGACTCGCGTCCGGCGTTCCCACCCGCCTGCTTGCAATTCGGTATCACTGGTTGCGGGGTTTGAATAATTAGGTCTTTCTCGGTATCGGTACGTCTCCTAGACTCTGCTCATGGTTCATGTGGGGATTGGCTACGACGTTCATCAACTGGTCGCCGGGCGAAAGCTCGTTCTGGGCGGCGTGGAGATTCCACACCCGAAAGGGTTGGACGGCCACTCGGACGCGGATGCCTTGATGCACGCGATCTGTGACGCGATTCTCGGCGCCCTCGGCGAGGAAGACATCGGCCATTTTTTCCCCAACACCGATCCGCGCTGGAAAGGCGTGCCGAGCCGGGTTTTTCTGGCGGAGGCGTCGCGTCAGGTCTTGCAACGCAGCGGGCGCATCGTGAATGTGGACGCCACGGTGATTGCGCAAGCCCCGAAGATTTATCCCCACATTGCCGGGATGAAGAAAGCCATCGCGGATGCACTGGGTTTACAGGAGCGCCAGATCGGCATCAAAGCAACCACCAATGAACTCATGGGGTTCATCGGGCGCGAAGAGGGAATTGCCGCCATAGCCGTGGCGAGTGTGGATCTGCCGTTTTAACTGACATGCCGAAAGCTGAAATTAGTTGGAAGCGCGTTACGGAAGACGGCGCCAAACTGCAAGTCAATGCCCAGCGCGTTGGCGGTGAATGGATTTTCTCCCACCGTGAAAAGCGTTTTGACCAGTGGCAGAGCGTGCCCAATCCGCCCCTGGAAGATTGGCTCGAACTGTTGGACGCCGTGGAGCGTCTCGTCACCCGGCGCCGCTTGCAGCCGGTGCATGAAGATCTCGTCCGACGCCGGATTCGGGAAAAGTTTCCCGAAACGAAGGTGTAATTTGGAATGCAGCGAGTTCCACTCGCTGCCTGAAACACTCGCCGCAAAGCAATAAAAAAAACGCGGAAAAAGTGGGCGAGTCACCAAACTCGAGACCGGCCAGCCTGCCCTGTTCGCCGCAGGCTTTCACGGGGCGGGCTCACAGCAAATTGAAAGGAACTTCCGCACGATGACACCACACGACAGGTTTGAAGCCTCCGACGCGCTTGGTTCATTCAATCCTTTGCTGACGAGACATCCTTAAATTCCACTACCAACCTGTCTTTCTTACCCGCCGCATAGGCTGCCCGGCTGGCGATCACCGCAATCGCCGGCAGTGAGGCAACGCCCAGCAGGAGCAAAAAAACTCTGCCCGCAGTCCGAGATTGATAAGAACAAGTGTGGCAAAAAAACAAACTATCACGCCAATCGCGCCGGGTTTCAGTCCGATGATGGTGGATGGGTTCATAGATATTAATATTGGAGCCGTAGCCGGGAAAATTGCCCGGGTGCCTTGAATAATAAAGCTATGAGCCAGGGGCAAGCGAAAAAATGATGGTTCAAATCAGAGATGGGCTGCGGGGGTATCGCTACCGGTTGCAATCTGAGCGAGCCAGGGGCGATGGGATCCTGTGATATGTGGAATTTCTTCGGATGACGGGGCGGGTTTGTGCTTTGGAAATGGGCCTGTTAGTCTGACCGTGTGAGCAAGAAGAGCGGTAAAATCGCGGAGCGCATCGCATCCTTTCAAGGCGGCGAACTGAACGCGCACTATCTCGGCTTCTTTGATTGCTTCAACGACCAGCTTTTCTACGAGGCGCATGACGTGCTGGAAGAATTATGGCTGCCGGACCGGCACGGGCTGAACGGGGATTTCTACAAAGGTTTGATCCAACTGGCCGGGGCGTTCGTCCATTTGCAGAAGGAGCGGCTGCGGCCATCGGCGGCGTTGTTCAAACTCGCGCGGACGAACCTGTTAAAATATCCCGCGCGCCACGAACAGCTAGACGTGGCGGCGGTGCTCAAGTTGATCGAGGTTTGGCTGAGTTGGCTGGAGAGCGCCGCGTTCAACGTGAATCCGTTGCGTCAGCAGCCCGCGCCCACTTTGGGTTTGTTGGCCTAGCTTTCCGAAATAATGCCGATCACCAACCCGGCGCGAATTGGATCGGAAACTGAAATGTCCAATTGCGAAGCGTTGCCGGGCGGATCGTTGCCCGCTTTGGCGATTTGAGGTTGCCCGATTTTCCCAAGCCCGCACCGTTCGGCGGCCCGCGCGTCATCAAGCGGCTGGACAACGGCGGATCGCGCGTCATCATAGGGTTAGATTTTTTCAGTCAGAATTGTCCACATGGTCAATACGAAGCTTTGGATGGCGCAAAGGCAGCTTGCCACCGGTTCCCCGCAGAAGCGGTTGGAAGCCGTGCAGAAGCTCCGCGCCTTGGAGGATCCCGAAGGCGTGCCGATATTGGTGGATGCGTTGAACGATGGCGAAGCGGCGGTGCGCACCGAGGCGGCTTCGGCCCTCGGAGATTTCAAACATCCCGCCGCCATCAAGGCACTGATCAGCGCATTGCGGGATCATGCCGAGGCCGTGCAGGAAGCGGCGGCCCAGGCGTTGAAAAAAAATGGCGATCGTTCGGTGATCGAACCGTTGGTGGGTTTGCTGCTGGGGGGGACGCCGGGAGTCCAACACTACACGGCCCAGACCCTCGACGCGCTCAACTGGGTTCCCCGAACGCCGGGCGAGCAAATTTCCTATTATGTGGCCCGGGGCGATTTCAAGCGCGTGAGCATGTTCGGACCGGCGGCGATCAAAGCCCTGGCCGCCGTATTGCGCAGCGGCACCAACGAACGGCGCGTGGCGGCGGCGAATACGCTGGCTGAATTCGGCGAGGCTTCCACGTTGGATCTGTTGGTCAATGCGCTCGGGGACAGTGAAGCGGCGGTACGGGCGGCAGCCATCAACGGTCTCGCGCGGATGGGCGATTCCCGGGCGGTGCCCGGGTTGCTGCCGTTGCTCCAGGATCGCGACCGCAACGTGCGCGTGGCGGCGGTCACGGCGCTGGGCCAGATGATGGCCAAGGAGGCGATCCTGCCCTTGATGGAGATGGTGCGGGACCGGGAGTGGGAAGTGCGCGCCGTGCTGGCCGAGGCGCTGGGCCGGTTTGGCGATCGCAGCGCACTGCCCGCCGCACTGGAATTGACGAAGGATGCGGACCAGGAAGTGCGTCAGAATGCCGTGGAAGCGTTGGGACGACTGGGAAACGAAAGCATAATTAACCGTCTGGTGCTGGCCATGGTGGATGAGCACATGGGGGTGCGCCAGGCGGCAGCGCGGGCAGCAGCGATGGTGGATCCTTACTGGCAGCGATCGCCCACGTTGCTCGCTGTGGTGTCGGAATTACAGGAGGCGTTGCGCCGTGGAGATTCGGGGGTCCAGGTCGCGGCGGCGGGATTATTGCGGCGCATAACGGGCCGGAGCGCAGCGGAGCTCTTGGCCCTATCGCCGGCGATGGTGGGGACATCGGTAAGCGTGACTATGATCGAATTATTTCAGCGGCTGCTGGGCGATCTGGACGAAGACGTGCGGTTGGCGGCGGCGGAGGCATTAGCTCGCGGGCGTTCGCCGGCCACGATTCCCGCGTTACAAGCCGCGCTTTCCGACAAGAGCAAATGGGTGCGGCGGGTGGCCGAGCAGGGGATTGCCGCGATCATGGCTTCGAAATGAACGTCAGGGACGGATCTTAAAATTCCCACCGCACGCCGAATTGACTTCACTTTTTTCCGCGACTATTGCTGAATGATGTCCGTCTGATGCTGTTTGCTTTGTAACCATGAACGCGCTGCCAAAATCCGCCAATCCCGTCGCCGTGCGGCGGGTTTTGTTTGTGGATGACGACCGGACTTTTCTCGAAACGGTTAAGGAGTTGATGGGCGTGTTAAGCGCCGGTCACTGGGAGATTTTTACGGCCGAAAGCGCCAGCCAGGCGTTCGCGCTATTACAACATCAACCGGTGGATCTCGCGGTGATTGACATAAACATGGGGGTGATGGACGGCATCCAGATGTTGTCCATGCTCAACCGCGGTTATCCCAATGTGCAGAAAGTGGTCCTTACCGGTCACGCCAGCGAAAAGTATCGCGCTGCTTGCCTGAGCAACGGCGCGGAACTCTATCTCGAAAAACCCACCAACCCGGGCGGGTGGCAGAGTCTTCACGGGGTGCTGGATGAAGTGGTGAAATTCCGGCCCGAGGAGGGTTTCCGGGGCGTGCTGCGGAGCGTGGGCTTGACGGACGTGATCCAGATGGAATGTCTGGCGCGCAGTTCGTCGGTGTTGGAGGTTTCCGCTGCGCGAGTGACGGGAAAGCTTTTCATTGAGATCGGACAAATCGTCCACGCACAGTGCGGTGATCTGGTGGGGGAGGAGGCATTCAACCGTTTACTGTCCATGAGCGGCGGCCAGTTTAACCTCAAGCCGTTCATTGAGCCACCCACCCGCTCGCTCTCCGGGCAGTGGGAATTTTTGTTGATGGAAGCGGCGCGGAAGAGCGACGAAGACAAGGAAACCCAAGCAGCAGCGGCGGCGGCGGACGCCGGGGAAACATTCCAGGAAGAGGTTGAACGCCTGACTTCGGCGGCGACCAGTGAGGCCGCTTCGCTTCACGGGCAAGGGGGCGATAATCCATTTGGTGTGGCATCCGGTGTCCGCACCCCAGATCGAACTCCCCCCGGCATTGCCGCCAGGGGTGGCATCGCAACCCAAGGTGGATGAAGTGCTGGTCTGCTCGGCACAGGGGGAAGTGCTGTACGAATGGCAATGTGCGCATCCCGACTTATGGGTAAATTTTTTCGAATTTGTTTCCCAACGCGGCCAACGCCTGGCTCAAGCTTTGCCCCTCGGCGAATTCAACCGGTTGGAAATCCAGAGCGGCGGGGTGCGCGCCGTGGTGATCATTACGAACGACCGAGGCATCTTGGTGCAAACCCACCGCGAGGCGCTGACCGCCGCAGCAAGGTCCAAACCCAACTGATGAGTGAAGCCATGCCAGACCCGACGACTCAAGGGCTGAATTCGATGCCGAATGTGCGCGGCACGTTGGCGCGGGGCATCCGATTTGCCGACGAGACATTTGTAGCGGATGTGGCGGCTGGCGAGTTTCCGACCAGCGCAATGGAAACGGCGTGGCGGGTGATGGCTGATGCGTTTCAGGTGCTCGGCGCACAACATTTGCCGCCTACCCGGTTAACGTGGGTTCACGAGCGTACGGTGCTGCACTTTGTCCAGCGGGCGGACGGCGCGATTCTCGGGGTAATCGTAACGAAGAAAATCGCCGACGTTGACACCACCGGACTGGAGCAGCTTCTCACCGGGTTTCAGTCCAAAGCCCCGCCAACGGTTTGACCAGACAATTGCCGGCCATCATTCGCCATGAAGAAAATCAATCTCGCTGCGGTGCCCGCGACCGAGGCGCGATCGCCCAAGGGCCGCTTCCGGGTTTACAACCAGGACATTCTGACGGCGATGCGTCAGACCAATGGCGATCGGTTGGGTGGCCTCCCGTTTCCGTTTGAGGTGAAATTAATCCGGCTGCCGCCGCGCGCCGCGAACGGGCCCTATCGTTCGCACTCCGCGCGTTGGGTTTTCTACCAGATCATCACGGGGCGCGGGCAGGTGCGCACGCCGGCCGGTACGACCGATCTACGCGAAGGCGATTGCATCATGCATCCACCCGGCGAAGCGCATCAGTTGCTCAACACCGGCGCGGTGGACTTGCTCTGCCATTTCATTACCGACAATCCGGCTTCCGATGCCTGCTATTTCCCGGACAGCAACAAATGGAGTCTGCCCGGTCACGCCAAACCGGTGCGCGTCCAGCCGACGGAACTCTACGACGGCGAAGAATAGATTGGGTTTGGATTCACCGCATGCGGGTGGCGGTTTTCTGTGCTTTCAAGACGCGCAAGACTTTGATCGGTTCGGGGATCGGGTAATGCCGCTTCACACCTGCCTCGCCCAGCAATCCAGCCGGGGCGCGACTGATGAACTCCGGGAAATTTCGTTCGACCCGGTCGCGGAGAAACTTCTGGCCGGCCTTGGAGCCCCAAAAATCCTCCTCGGCTTTGCCCAAGGCGATCGCAGCCTCCTCGGCGGACAAGTTTTCCCGCTTGCCCAGGACCCAGATCAGTTCCGGATCCCCCGGCAACGCCACCGGGAACGGGACGAACTTCAGTTTCACTTCCGGCTCCTCGCTCTCGTCGGCGGCAACTGGCCGCACCTTGATCTGGTTTTGGAACTGCGTTCCGTCGGGCAAGGTTATTTCCACCGCCAGACTCTTTTCCTTCCGGTCGGGTTGGATTACCACGTCACCGCTGGCACCAAAAGCGGCCGCGAGCTGAAGCTTGACGTCGTCTAGAGTTTTGGCTTCCAGATCCGGTAATTCGACTCGTTCGCAGAATTTCTCGAACGCCGTCACCCGGGATTTGGTCCGCAATTCCGCTTCCACCGCCTCGTATATCTTACCCGCCAGCTTGGAATCGTGAATGGCTTTGGGCAGGACGTGCTTTAATAACTCGAGCAATTGGAATTCTTGATTGGCTTTTAATTTTGGTGTTTTTTTGTTCATGACGTAAAAATGGGGCGCACTTGTGCAACATATTGGGATAAAGTGCAATCCTTGTCTTCGGGACGCCGACCGGTATTTGTGTTTCAGGACCGTTTGCGGCCAAATGGCGATTTGCAATTTCCGTCCTGCGACCGGAGGTGATACTGGGCACTGTTGCTGCTGTAACAACAGATGATGCTCGTTATGCGTCTTAAGTGAGCCGGGATTAACGAGTTTTGCTTTTACAGTGTATGTATCCGGAACACGCAATCCGACAAGTTCTGCCGTACATCCTGTACGCGTTGGCGCTTTCCTTGTTCGCGGTGCTCGTGCTCAATTTGTTTATCGCCGGGAAGCGGGGGAGAGGCCAAAAGCGCCGCCGGCGGCGGCGATATCAGCCTGGGATCGTGATCGGTTGAATCAGTGGTGGTTGCCCGCCACCCCATTTGGATTAAGTGAGGTGCCGCTGCCTTTGCTCGTCGAGGCGTTTTGGAGAGATCGTAAACGCCGTGCCAAGCTCCTGCGCAAAGAGCGAGACTTTATACTCTTCCACCATCCAGCGGAAAACTTCGAGTTGCTGGCGTGCTTCCGAGGGTGACGGCGCAGTGGCATCAAACTTCCGCAATGTTTCCAAGTAGGGCGCGAGTTGTCGAACACGCTCCTGATCCTTCACTGGATTCAGTGTCGCGCGTTCCATTCGTATAAGCAGTGCTTTGAGGTAGCGCGGCAGGTGCGGAAGCTGTGCGAACGGGATTGTCTCCAAGAAGTTCGGCGGCAACAAGGCGACCAGTTCCTCAGCCCATGGATTGTTCAGACGGTTGACGCCGGGAGCGCCCCCGAGTTGCTTCAAATCGGACAAGGTTTGCGGGCGCATGGTCTTGGTTGCCGCGATCGGCCCGCCGCGCCGCAAAATTTCCTGCCGCACTTTGAGAATGTTGCCAATCTGATCCATCAGCTTCGTCGCTAGACCCGGCAGGTGACGCCGGGAATTTTCAACAGCGATGCGGAAGTTTGCTTCGGTCAATACGGGAAACATTTCACCGGGTAGCAAGTGACGCCGTAGGTTTTCAAACGCCCGGGCGCACAATTCTTCCAC
>JANYBF010000294.1 GCA_025360895.1 Verrucomicrobiota bacterium | reverse complement strand
TAACGGGCCGCGCGTGTTGGATGAACTCGATGGGCCGCCGCCCGTTCATCTGGTCCTTCGTGTTCTGGATGACCGTGCTGCTTTTGTCGAACGCCTGAATGTTCATCACCATCAACTGCATTTGATTACTCGCGGAGAACTGCCGCAGCTTCGACACTTGCGCCGAATCATACACCCACGAATTCAGCGGCGCGTTACCGTAGAGCGATTGGAAATGTTCCTTCGTCAACGCAATCGTATTCAACACGCCCTCACGAATCGCCACGCTGGGCACGACGATGATGAATTTCTTCCAGCCGTAGCGCGCGTTCAGTTCAAACAACGTCCGCAGATAAACGTAGGTCTTGCCCGTGCCGGTCTCCATCTCCACCGAGAAGTTCAAGTCCTGCAACTCCGCGTTCGGTTCGATCTCGTTGGCCGTCTGGATGCCGCGGACGTTCCGCAGAATCGCCTCCTCGCCCAGCGCCAGCGAGTTGCCCGGCGAACACGTCCACTACGGAGCGGATGGCGTCCAACTGAAAATCCTGATGGCCGTCGAATTTGATTTTCATTCAATTAAATCCCAGCGGGATTGAAGACGCGCGACGGCCCGTCGCCGAGAGTCGCGGAGCGACGCCGTGATGGTAGCTGTGGCTTTCAAGCCACGGACAGGTCGGCCCATCATTCATTCGTCGCGTAGCGACGATTGAAATGCTGGGCCATGAGTTCAAGCGTCGCTCCGCGACGCGGGACGTGGGGCGTTTCCACCGTGGGATGAATCCCACGGCTACCGTCACGTCATCGCTACGCGATGAAATGAATCCCAAAGGGATTCCATCCATCAGCCCAGGGTTGCGAGTCGGCGAGCTACCCTGGGTCACGCCGCCAAAATGGAAGCAACCCTGAAGGGGTTGCAGCAACGTGCGGCGACCAGAGATGCAACCCCGTTGGGGTTGAAAATGTTTTTGGATGCGAACCCAGGGTAGGCGCTCCGCGCGCCCACCCTGGGCTGAATGATGCAATCCCTTTGGGATTGTGCGGAGCACGGCGTTTCCGCGCCGCCCGCCAGTTCTCGCACGGGAATTCATGCCGTGTGAAACTCGATGCCGTGGGATTTCATTTCCAGCACGGTGTTCGTCTTGAGCTGGACGTTACCGGCGAAAGCGATGTCCAGGCAGATCACGCCTTTGGGTTTCCGTGCGACCAAGCCGCGCAGCATCTCCTGCGTGATACATCATCGTCAGCCATTTGCTGTGGTAACGCCCGTCCGTCTCGGCGTTGGTGGTGACGCAAGGCCGCAACGTGCCGGGGCTGGTGATCTGAATGGCGCGAATGGCTTCCGATTTGCCCGCCCACGAAAGCCCGTAGCGTTCTGGTGCGTCCGTGGCGGCATCGCCCAGCAGTTGGGCCAGCCTCTTGAGATCGGTCTTTCCCTCGGTGAAAGCTTCGGGAAAGAGTTCGCGGAATTGCGTCAGACGTTCCGCATGAACGTCGCGTGAAGTCAGCGGCAGTTTGGTGTCGTTACCCGGGGCCATCGTCATTGGATAGTTGTTCTCGCAACTGCGACGACGGGAATTCTGAGAACAGAAGAGGCGCGGACTTAACGCGCTCTGCACCGAGGCACCGCTAAGCGCCTGTCACAAGAAACACGCCAAGCCGCGCCCATTTGGGCGCGCTCGGTCGGTTCTCGTGACGGGCTTGGAAAATTAGCGGTTTTCGGTGCAGCCCGTAGCCGTAGCTACGCAAAATTTAGATTAAATCGTTTCTGGTCGTTGTGATTTTGTTAACCAGGTGAGGGTATGCCGTCGGGGCGCGGTTGGAAAGCGGGAGTTTGAACCGCTGATCCACACTCATTTTTGCTGCTCAAATCCCGCAAGCCAAGGGCACAACGAATAACCAGGGTGACGGGGGCTCCCCACCGCCCGATTTACTTCATGCCAGATCAACGGGGATCAAGGGGTAATGATTTTTGTAATTCGGGGCGAAACAAAAAACCCGCGCTCTTGCAAGCGCGGGCTGGTTCAAAATTGCTTGCTGGGCTAACGTTGCCGCCGCTTGACTTTGAGTTGCGCCAGGGAGTGCGCCAGTGCGGCGTTGACGGAAGCGACTTCTTCATCGTCCAGCTTTTCGGCGAGGCGGGCTTCGGCGCGCTGCCGGGCTGCCTCGGCTTTCGCTTCGTCAATGTCCTCAGCCTTGGTCGCCATGTCGGTCAGAATCGAAACGCGTTCGCCGGTGATCTCCACAAACCCGTCACCGACGGCGAGGAAGAAATCCTGGCCGCCTTTGCGGACGCCGACTTCGCCGGAAACGAGTTGGGTCATGAGCGGGACGTGCATCGGAAAGATGCCCATCTCGCCTTCGACGCCCGGCAGCGTGACCATGTCCACGTCTTCGGAGTAAACCTTGGATTCCGGCGTGACGATTTCTAATTTCAGCGTGTTGGCCATGGTCTCAGCGGTTAAAAAAGTCGAGTCAGCAAGCGGTCAGAAAGAGCTGCCGCTTTGTGGCTCACTTAGCCTTTTTTTCTTCCTTCGGCTTCTCCGGTTTACCCGATTCAGTCGTTGACGCTTCTTGGATCTCCTCAATCCCGCCCTTCATATAGAAATTCATCTCGCTGACGTCGTCGTGCTTGCCCTCAAGGATTTCCTTGAAGCCACGCACGGTTTCCGCCACGGGCACCTGTTTGCCTTCGATGCCCGTGAATACCTGGGCCACCGTGAACGGCTGGCTCAGGAAGCGTTGAATTTTGCGGGCGCGCAACACCGTCAGCTTGTCGTCCGGGCTTAACTCGTCCATGCCCAGAATCGCGATGATGTCCTGCAAATCCTTGTAGCGTTGCAAAATCTTCTGCACGCCGCGCGCCACGTCGTAGTGCTCCTGACCTACGACGTCGGCGGAAAGCGCCCGGGAACTCGACGCCAGCGGATCCACGGCGGGATAAATGCCGAGTTCGGCGATGGAACGTTCCAGCACGATGGTGGCATCCAGGTGGGCGAACGTGGTGGCGGGCGCCGGGTCCGTCAAGTCGTCCGCCGGTACATACACCGCCTGGAAGCTGGTGATGGAACCTTTCTTGGTGGACGTGATGCGTTCTTGGAGGTCACCCATTTCGGCGGCGAGCGTTGGCTGATAACCGACCGCGCTGGGCGTGCGGCCGAGCAG
>JANYBF010000264.1 GCA_025360895.1 Verrucomicrobiota bacterium | reverse complement strand
CATTCCTCGGCAAACGGTTTGTCGCCGGGTTTACGTTTGAGGATGCCGCGCAGTTTGCGGATGGTGGCGGCGGTCACGGGTTTGAGCAGGATGCCTTCGGGCGTGGCCTGCACCACGGCCTTGGTCCCGTCCTCGATCTGGAACTGCTTGCGCAGCCGCAGCGGGATGACGACCTGGCCTTTGGTGGTGAACCAGACAGTGTCGGCTTTCTCAGTCACATTCATTGAGGCTAGTATGACTTCATATTAAAAGTCCGTCAATAGTCATTTAGTAGGAATTTTACAGTGAAGGAAGATTCTTGTTCGCGTGGGTCTTAGGGTCTGTAACAAAGTGAACGGTATGCCGCCGGAGGTAGGGCGCGTCGCTCCGCGCACCGTCCCTGTCGTGAAAAGCGGCGCGCGCGGAGCGACGCGCCCTACCAACAAAAGTTATTTTGATACACGCTCTTAACCTCGGACGAGGCGTCGGATGGCTTCGTCCATTCAAGGCTTGCATGATTGGTGGGGCATGCACCTGGGGCGTTGCTCTGGGCCATCGTTTTTCGGGCTTGAAGTCCTTTCCCTCAGCCGTAATCAGCGTCAATTCGTGGCTCCGCATCCCAACCGGCGATTCAGGCATTGAACCCGCCGGGTTTTCCCGCACACTGGCGGCCATGAGCAAAATCAAACTCCCGGCCACGGGCGAAGGTTACCTGGGTGAAACCATGGTCCACAAAATTTCCCGCGCCGTGGGCGTCGTGGAAAGCGTGACCGAGGCCAAGGCCGGCTGGCCGCCGCAGATCACGTTGAAGCTGGCGGATGGCTCGTTCAAAAAAGGCCGGCTCAGTGATTTTCGCGAGCCCAGCAACACCGAACGGGGGAAAATTTCCCCCGCTTGACCGGTGCCACCCGACCGCTTCGTCGGAGTGAAGCCGCCAAGCCGGGCTTGACCGCAGGTTGCGCTGGTGGACGTAGATTCAATTTGCCGCACTGCAAAGCAAGGAACACAGACCAACAATCATTTGCCTGATCAACCATGAACGCGCTCTCATCTCGATTGCTAAAGCAACGGCTCTTTCACCTGGCCACCATCGTTTCGGCCCTCCTGGTTTTGGCCACCGTTTCCTTCGCCGAAATCAAAATTGCGACCGGCCATGATCCCGAGGGACAGCTGGGTTTTCGGCTTCCGGGGATTCCGGCACCTTCCAGGAATGACGCAGCCACGGCGGCGAAATTTACCTTGTTGGACGGCGAAGCGGACGGAAACGGCGGCGGCCTGGACCAACTTCACGATGGCAGGGTGCCCAGCGACCCGGACGAACCGGAGCAGAATTTTTTCTTTAACGCCGGCACGAGCGCCGGGCGCATTCTGGTGGACTTGAATCGCGTCGTCGAGATCAAGCAGATCAACACTTACTCCTGGCATCCGTCCACGCGCGGGCCGCAGGTGTACCAGCTTTACGCCAGTGACGGCGCGGCGGCGGGTTTCAACGCCCGGCCGAAGAAAAGTGACGACCTGGAAAAGTCCGGCTGGAAATTGATCGCGCCGGTGGATACGCATTCCAAAGGCGGCGGGCAGCATGGCGTGAGCATTTTCGACCCGGACGGTATCCTCGGCAAATACCGGTATCTACTCTTTGACATCTCACGCACGGAAAGTGACGACGCCTTTGGCAACACGTTTTACAGCGAGATTGATGTCGTCGAGCAAAATGCCCCGGTGGAGGCGGCCGTGGCCGCTGCCGCCGCGGCGCCATTCGTCCTTAAGTCCACTGACAGTTATTGCGAGATCACGATTGATACCGCCGGCGCGCCGGAACTCAAGGACTGGGCAGAGCAGAAACTCGCACCTGTGCTGGCCGAATGGTATCCAAAGATCGTGGCCATGCTGCCCAGCAAGGATTGGGTCGCGCCCAAACAGTTCAGCGTGAACATCCGGCCCGGCAACGGGGTTGCAGCGACCAGCGGGACGCGCATCACCGCGAATTCGGCCTGGCTGAGCAATGAACTCAATCGCGAAGCCATCGGCGCGCTCGTGCATGAAGTCGTGCATGTGGTCCAGCAATACGGCCGCGCCCGGCGCGATAATCCGGAGGCCCGGCGCGCTCCCGGCTGGCTGGTTGAGGGCATTCCCGATTACATCCGTTTTTTCAAGTTCGAGCCGCAGAGCCATGGCGCGGACCGCATCTGGTTGCAAGGACACCCCAACCAGAAGCTCAACTACGACGGCATGTACCGCATCAGCGCCAACTTCCTCGATTACGTCGTGGAACATCATGACCCGCACACAACCTTGATCGCGAAAGTGAACGCGGCCTGTCGGGAGGGTAAATATACGGATGCGCTATGGCAAGAACTGACCGGCAAGCCGCTGGCGGTATTGAATGACGAATGGCAAGCGCGGTGAAGAATTAACGCGAACCCCAAATCCCCCAAGCGGATCAACTAACTTGTCGAGGGAGTGAAAGCCGCCAGCGAGCGAGCGTCCCAGCCAAGGGGCCAGGTTTGCGAAATACACGGCCCCGCACCTCCTCGCGAAGGTTAGTGTAGAACGAAGCAGATCAAAACCGCAGCGAAGAAAGCGGCCCCGCCCAGCCAGTTCACCGATTGAGGGCTTAGGCTGCTGTCACCGGTCTGGGTCAACGCGGGCAATCGAAAGTTCAATTCGCGGAACACAGTGGCCGCCCCAAAAAGAACCGAGGCGGATGCCATGACAAGAAACGCGAGTACGCTCACTTTCATGTGCATGAGTGAAGTTATGCCACATACCCGCCGCGGACGCCAATCTAAAACTAACACTCCAACAATATCGCGGTCGTTAAGGGCTAATGTAGTCCGCCTTACCGGTTGAAGATTATAGTTTGAGGCCTATTGTTAGCGCATGCGCGTTGCTCCGGCCATCCAATTGACGATTCAGGAACGCGCGAAACTGGAAACCATTCGCCGCGGTCGATCCAGTGCGGGGCGGGCCCGGGAGCGGGCCGCCAGCATTCTGCTGGCGGCCGAGGGATTGGAAAACCAGGAGATCGCCTCGCGACTGGGCGCGGACAAGATGAAGGTGGGGCGATGGAGAAGACGCTATGCCCAGGGTGGGCTTGCAGCGATTCTAAAGGCGAAATTCCGGCCCGGACGCCTCCGCCCTCTGGAGCCGGCGATCCAGTCGCGCATCGTCAAATTGACGCTCAAGGAAAAGCCCGCCGGGGCCACGCACTGGAGTCGGACCACCATGGCCAGCAAGGTTGGGGTCAGCCCCTCGAGTGTGGGACGGGGCTGGGCGGCCCACGGGCTCAAACCCCATCGAATCAAGGGATTCAAGCTTTCCAATGACAAATGTTGCGAGGAGAAACGGGAGGACAGGGTCGGTCTCTATCTCAATCCTCCGGAGCATGCCTTGGTTTTTTCGTGCGACGAAAAGCGTCAGATCCAGGCCCTGGACCGCACGCCGCCCGGACTGCCACTCCAGAAAGGGCGTGGCCAGACCCTGACCCATGATTACAAACCAAACGGCACCACCTCGCTTTTCGCGGCACGGAACCCCGCCGATGGCAACGGCATTGGGACCTGCATGAACCAACACCGCCATCAGGAATGGATCCGGTTTCTCAACCTGATTCGAAAAGAAACGCCCAAGGGCAAGGCGATCCACCTGATCTGCGACAACGCCGCCACCCACAAGCATGAGAAGGTCAAGGCCTGGCAAGGGCGCAACCCAAGGTTTCCTTTCCACTGCACTCCGCCCCGTGCCTCCTGGCTGAACAGGGTCGAGCGTTTCTTCCGGGACGTAACGGTGAACAGCATCCGGCGAAGTGTATTCCGCAACGGCGGGGAATTGACCCAAGCCATCGAGGAGCACATGGCCCGGCATAACAAAGCGCCAAAGCCCTTGGTCTGGACCGCCAAGGCTGCGGATATCCTGGCGAAGGTCAAACGCGGCCGCGCCAAATTTCTTAATATCCAGTCTGCTTGCCGGACTACACTAGATGAACTCGATGGCGATCCGGAAGTGATACGGTTTATTTCCAAAGGTCAACCTATGTCCCTGGCTCGAATTTAGAATGAGATCATTCCCCGATTCCTTGGCTACCATGCCCAATCGCCATCGCACGGTTTCTGGGCCGAGCATCTGCTTGGAACTGGCGAGTTTATCGGCTGGTTTCATTTGCGACCTGATATCGTCTCGCCGGAGGAAATGGAGCTGGGCTATCGTTTGAAGCGCCGCGTATGGGGTCAGAGGCTGGCGACGGAAGGATCACAGGCTTTGCTCAACGAGGCGCGGCGGGGCGCGAAGCCGAACACGAAACTCGAGCGGTGGTTAGTAATCGAAAAGCCTGGTCCACCTGCGAAAGAATCAGGCGCATTAGTCGGATTTGGAATTATGGAATTTGATCTTGAAGGCAAACATGCGGACCGCGCCTATGCGTTGCTCGCCCCCCTGCTCATGCCGCGTCCGATTGCGTGGGTGACGACGCTCAGTCCCGAGGGTGTGGTGAATGTCGCGCCGTTCAGCTTCTTCAACGTGCTGGGCGCGAATCCACCGATTCCCGGCTTTTGTCCGGGCGACCGCGAGGACGGCACACCCAAGGACACGGCGCGCAACATCCGGTTGTCACACGAGTTCGTGGTCAACCTGGTGGATGAGAGTGTCGCGGAGGCGATGAACCGCACCGCGACCGCCCTGCCCTACGGGGTGAGCGAGATCGGGCACGCGGGCCTCACCACCGCCCCGAGTTCCGTGGTGAAACCGCCGCGAATCGCGGAGGCGCCCGCCAGCCTCGAGTGCGTCGAATG
>JANYBF010000234.1 GCA_025360895.1 Verrucomicrobiota bacterium | reverse complement strand
TGCGCACCTCGGCCACGACCCGTACCCGGCTTCGGTTTTTAGGACAATTGTTCCAGTACGTTTGGTGGCCCGGTAGAAAGGGAGTTGGGGCCGTGAGTGGTTCCGCAAGTACAGGTGGGAGAAAACCTTTGGCCGATTTCTCAAGGCCCTTGCCTTTCAAAAAATAAAAGGGCCGGCAAGTGTTGTTCGCACTTGCCGGCCGGTTAAGGGAGGGAATATTCCGATTAACTGGCCAAGTCACGCTTGACGCTGGCTTCCAACTCCCCCGTGGCCTTTTCATTTAGCCCGACGGAAGTCCAAGCGATCCGGTTCTTCTGAGCGTAATAGATGGTGCGGCTCACCCCTTTCACGTTGTACGCCTCGTCCCAATCCTTTTCAGCGGCCACGACGACCGGGAAAGTGATCCCGTTTTTAGCGGCGGTAGCTTTGATGGCCGCAGTGTCCTTGGAATCGAGGATTTGGGCAAATACCCCCAGCTTGTTCTGGCCGGTCTGCAGGGCCTGCAGCTTTTTCAAGTCCGCCCAGAACGCCTCATCGTTCAAATTGCCAAAGGCCACGATCTTGGCTGTTTTCGCGCCGTAAGCGCAAACCTGGCAGTATTCCTTGCCGGTTTCGACGTTCTTGATGGTGTAGGGAGTGAGGCTATCACCCGGCTTGAGTGCCGCCGGAGCGATTCCCGCCAGCGAGACGGCGGCCAACAGTAATATGATTTTTTTCATGATGGTTTTTGGTTGATTGCAATTAACCGACATTGTCCCGGACATTGTAGTTCAAGATAAAGTCATCGCAAGTTTAGGTTTCCCAAATTCATCGGCCAATCTGAGCACAGCCGCCCGGGGCTTCAACCTTGAAGCCCGTTCGCCTGCCAAACATACTGGACGACCATGAACTCGAATCACCCGCTCACCCACGCGGACTTGTTGCAACTCAAACGCTGGAACACCCCCACCATCTACAACGGTTGGGAACAAGTCACCCGTCGCAATCCCGGTGGCGACGCCTTTAACCGGGAAGAGACGCGCGACTTTATGCCGCAGATGGGGCCGATGATCGGTTACGCCGTTACGCTTGTTATTGCCCCGGGTAATCCGGAGCATCGTTCGGCCAACCCCAACGGCTGGCAGGAATATCGCCGGTACGTCGCGAGCGTGCCGGGACCAAAAATTGTCGTCGTCCAGGATCTCGACCAGCCCCAGGTCCTCGGTTCGTTTTGGGGCGAGGTGAACGGTAACATCCACCGCGCCCTTGGCTGTATGGGCACCATTACCGACGGCGCCATTCGCGATCTGGACGAAATGACCAACGCCGGTTTCAAAGCGCTCGCTCGCCGGCTCTGTGTGGGCCACGCGTTCGCCCATCCCGTGCGCTGGAACTGCGACGTGCAGGTGTTCGGCTGCGCCGTACGCCCGGGCGATTTGATTCATGCGGACCAACATGGTTTCCTCGCCGTTACGCCCGAGGAACAACCCGGTCTGCTCGATGCCGTGCGGTTCATGGACACGAACGAGTGCGGCACAGTCATCTCCGCCGCACGGGATACGGCGGGCCGGAGTCTGGACGAAATTTGCGAGCGGCTCGATCGTGCCGCCGAGTTCAGCGGGAACGTGAAGGCCAAGTTTAAGCGGCCGGGTGAGTGGTGACGAGCTGCCAGTCTGTGCAATCCACCCTCATGCCCGCTCGGTCGGCCTTCGCAGGCCATTGGCTCTGCTGAATTCCTTTCGCTACTTCCCAAGTGGCTCAAGTGCCGCTGAACGGACGGTCCAAGCTCAAATTCCCTCTTGTCAACGGGGTCGCAGCCGGTATGCTTTGCGCCCTTTTATGAAAGCAGACATTCATCCGAAGTATGTGGAAGCGGAAATCCGTTGCGCCTGTGGCAACGTGATCAAGACCCGCTCCACCAAACCCGTTATCATTGTGGGCATTTGCAACGCATGCCACCCGTTCTTTACGGGGACGCAGAAGTTCGTGGATACCGCCGGACGCGTGGATAAGTTCCAGCAGCGCGCCGCCAAGACCCTGGCCGCCCAGACCGCGTTCGAGGCGTCCAAGAAAAAGAAGAAATAGCGACTCTCCCAACAACCGCCCGCGCCCGGGTTTCTAACCGGGTTGCGGGCGGTTGTGTTTTTTCCGCCCGTGAATTTGCGGTTTACGAATGATGATTACCGCGCGACCGGGCCGGGTGACTCATCAGTCTTAGAGCAAAATGGATTTCCGTCCGCACATTGAAAAATTTCGCGGCCGCTTCGCCGAAGTTGAAGCGGCGTTGAGCGATCCCGCGGCGTTTGCCAATCCGCAGCGCGCGCAGGAACTCGCCAAGGAATACGCACGCCTCAAGGAGTTCGTCGCGGCGGGCGCCGGTTATCTCAAGGCCATCGCCGACCTCGAAGAAAACCGGGCCCTGCTCAAAAGCGAACCGGTCGAATCGGAGATGGCGTTGCTGGCGAAGGAGGAAATCGCGCGGCTCGAAGCGGAGGAAAAGCAGTTCGCCCTGAAACTTCAATTCGGGCTGGTGCCGGCGGACCCCACGGACTCGCGGAACACGATCGTCGAAATCCGCGCGGGTGCCGGCGGCTCGGAGTCCGCGCTGTTTGCGGCGGACCTGTACCGGATGTACTCCCGTTATGCCGAGGCCCGTGGCTGGGAAATCGAGTCGTTGGATTCCAGTCCATCGGACCTGGGCGGGTTTCGGGAGGTGATTTTTCAAATCAACGGACAAGATGTTTACAAACGGATGAAGTATGAGAGCGGCGTGCACCGGGTGCAACGCGTGCCGGCGACCGAAGCACAGGGCCGCATCCACACCAGCACCGCGACGGTGGCAGTGTTGCCCGAAGCCGAGGAAGTGGACATCGAGATCAAGCCCGACGAAATTGAAGTCAACGTCTGCCGCGCCTCCGGCAAAGGCGGTCAGGGTGTCAACACCACCGACTCGGCGGTGCAGATCATTCACAAGCCGACCGGGATGATCGTGCGCTGCGCCGACGGCCGCTCGCAAATCAAGAACCGCGCCCAGGCGATGACCGTACTGCGCACGCGCCTGCTGGAAGCGAAGATCGCCGAGGAAAACGCCAAGTATGCCGCCAACCGCAAGAGCCAGGTCGGCACCGGGGAGCGAAGTGAAAAAATCCGCACGTACAATTTTCCCCAGAACCGGGTGACGGATCACCGCATCGAAGTCACGCTCTACAACCTGTCCACCTTCGTGAATGGCGATCTGGATCCGTTGATTGTTCCCCTCATGACGGATGAATTGGAGGAGAAGTTGAAGGCGTTGAACACTTAACTGTCTCAAGTCTTGAGTCTGAAGTCTAACGTGCCGGCCCTGCGGACGCTGACGGTGGACTTCAGACTTCAGGCTTTGGACTCAAGACTATGATTAAAGGACTCGTTTTTGACTGCGATGGTACGCTGGCCGACACCATGCCACTGCATTGGCGCGCGTGGCAGATCATCACCGAACGCCACCGCCTGCATTTTCCGGAAGAACGCTTCTACGCGCTTGGCGGCGTTCCGTCGCGCGACATCCTCAAAATCCTGGCCGCCGAACAAGGC
>JANYBF010000222.1 GCA_025360895.1 Verrucomicrobiota bacterium | reverse complement strand
AGAGCTCAAGGCGTTCTTTGGCGTTGAAAAGCACGCGCTCGATCCTTTGCTGGTAGCAGCCGACGTAAGGAGGCTCTAGGGAAGCGCTGATTTAATCGGAGTTGGTAATTTTGCCTGAACTTCAGATTTCAGATGGTGCGTAGGATGTCGCAGGAGCGATTTTGATTTCAAGGGAAGGTGGATTTTGACGGTCGAAACCGAGTCGAATTTTCTGCGCGCCGATTAAATCAGCGCTTCCCTAACTAATCCGGTTTTTGGCAATCAAATCAGAGCCTCCTGACGTCGGCTGCCACATAAATTACAATGAACTGGGACGCGATTGATTGGACTGTGCTAGGACGACTGCGGACCGATTTTCTTTCCGGTTCGGCGGGTCGGCGCGATTACTGGCAAAGCGAATCCGACCTCGCGAGTTACGACGCCACGTTCGCCCAACGCATCGGTTGGAAGTGGGATTACGTGCTGGCGGAACTCACGCGCCGTGGTTGGGTGCCGCCAGTTGGTGAGTTGCTGGACTGGGGCTGCGGCAGTGGCATCGCGGGCCGTGCGTTTCTGGATCACTTCGGCGACCAGTCGGTGACGGCGCTGCGGGTTTGGGATCGCTCCCCGCTCGCGATGCAATTTGCGGCAAAACGGGCGCGGGAAAAATATCCGGGGCTGGAAGTACGTCCTGGACCGCGTGAGGATCACAGCGCGCACGGAGTAACGCGCACTGCCTTCACCCTCCTTATCAGCCACGTTCTTACCGAATTGACACCGGAACAGATCGAGGTGCTGATGGCCTTGGTCCCACAAGCGCAGTGTGTTCTCTGGGTCGAACCAGGAACGCACACGGTCAGCCGCCGGCTCATTGCCATTCGGGAGCGGTTGCGGGAACGCTTCAATGTGATCGCCCCTTGCACCCATTCCGCACCGTGCGGGATGTTGGTGCCCGGAAATGATCGGCATTGGTGTCACCATTTTGCGTCGCCGCCCCGGGAGATTTTCACCGCCGGCAACTGGTCTCGTTTTGCGCGATTGACCGGGATCGATTTGCGGGATTTACCGTTGAGTTTTCTAGTCTTGGACCAACGGCCTGCGCCGCTGTTGCCGGCGGGCGCGGGTCGCGTGATCGGACACCCGCGCATTTACAAAGCGCACGCATTGTTGCTGGGGTGTGATGCAACCGGCGTGCGGGAGCGCAAACTTAGCCAACGCAAACTGCCGCAGGAATTTCGGGCGTTGAAAAAGTCGGCGGGCGAAGTGTTGCGCGTGTGGGCGGGGGACGAAGTGGGGGCAACCATGCCGCTGCCAAAGCAGTGAAGTTCCCCGAAACGGTGGACTGGGACTGGTCGGGATCCGTTCAGGTGGAGCGTGGGTAGTCCCTCGCCCGCAGCAGGGAATTTTGCGAGTGGAAGCTTGGGTTATCCAACGCGCTTCCGGCGGTTCACCCGCTGCGACCGGGGGACCGGTCGCGCTCCTTGGTTCAAAGAAAAACCCCCTCCGGTTTCCCGGAAGGGGTTTCTGAATTTCAACCCAGCTTAGAAGCTGTAAATCACATTCGCCCCAAACATGAAGGCGTTATGCTGTAGGTTGTTGAGGCTGCTGCCGTAGGCTGCGTCAGTCGATTGATCCCAACGGACTTCAAAGCGACTGAGCACGTTCTGCCACAAATCGTATTGAATGGTACCCGTCATCGCGATCACATTGTTGTCCGAATTACCATTAGGTCCTTGCTGACGATACAACTCGCCGCGGCCATGGAAACTCATCTTTTCCGTGGCTTGGTACGACGCATAGATGGAATAGGCGTATGCGTTGTCTATGACAGCTCCCGCAGCCCCAGAAACAACAGGGGAAAACGTGTTACCGCCGCGAATATGTGCGTAGTCGACTGCCATCCCGGCCTTCAAACCGGTGACTGGAGTGTTAACCGTAGCGCCGACGTAGTAGTTGTTTCGAGCACCCGTTGCGGTTTCGTCGAAACCGGTAATGAAACCGGAATACAAAGTCGAGCCAGCGAGCCAACTCCAATTGCTGGGCGCCGTAAGCGCGATGGATCCGGTGTAGGCCTTCCAA
>JANYBF010000218.1 GCA_025360895.1 Verrucomicrobiota bacterium | reverse complement strand
TAGCAAGTCGGGAATCCAGCATTCTTATTTTCTGGACCACGAAGGATTTCCTTGGAGAAGAGTCCAGCTTGTTGAAAGAGACGGAAATATTCACATGCTAAAAAACGGTTTGAACGTAGCGGTATTCAATCCTAATGGTGGGTATTTTACTAACCAGATCGTAAAGCGTACCTTTGATGAACAAGAAGGACTATCCGGGGGCTACGGTTCTACTTTCTTCAAAATAGAACCTGAATGACAAGCTAGCGCCTGTCATGCGAAGCGAACGGAAACTGCAGACCAATTTGACTGCGTGAAGGGGGCAGTTTTTGGTTTTCGCCACTCACTGGCCAAATAGAGACCCGTTGGGAGAGCCGGAAAGGGGTCAATCCCGAAAGGGGTCAATCCCGGCAATTGACAATGAGCCTCGCATGGGAGGTTCAATTGCGCGGCGGGCGGGCAGTTGTGGACCGAAGATGGCCCGTGGAGCAATGACACCGTGACCAACACCGACAGCTAGCGGCTGCGAACCGGATTGAGTCTGGCGCAACCCACCGACCGGTGGACGAACGGCTTTGGGTATGACGCCGCGAAGCGGTTGACCAGCGTGGCTTCTGGATCGGGGCACAGTGCGCCAATACCTGGCCCAAGGAGATTCACATTCACCCACCCCGCAACCGGCTTCACTTCGTCCCGCCGTCGTGACAGAATCAAACCACGATGAACCTTTATCTCTTACGCCACGGTCTGGCCGCTGAGCGCGACCCGCAACATTTTCCCGATGATTCACGTCGTCCGCTCGTGGCGAAGGGCAGGGAGCGCCTCCGGCGGGGCTGCGCTGCGCTGCGGGCGCTGGAGATTTCGTTCGACCGCATTTTGTCCAGTCCGTATCCGCGCGCGGCGCAAACCGCGGAAATTGTCGCCGCCACTTTGGGTTTGAAAAAGCGGCTGGAGTTTCGCGATGAACTGATACCCGACGGCGATCCCCAGGCATTGATTCGTTACATCAACCGACTGCGGCCCGTGCCGGAAAATGTTTTGCTGGTGGGCCACGAACCTGATCTGAGCCAGCTCATCTCCCACTTGATTTGCGGTGGCCCGGCGGCGGGGATTGCCATGAAGAAAGGCGGGCTGGCCAAACTGGAGATCGCGGTGGAGCTGCGTTACGCCCGTTGCGCCACGCTCGCGTGGCTGCTCACCTCGAAACAGATGGCACTGCTGGCTTGAAAAGGCGTGGCGCCCGATTGAAATGCGGAGTGTCTTTCTTCCTCGTCCTCCTGCTCGTCCTCGCCCTCGATTTGGTTGAGGAAGTTGGAGGACGAGGACGAGAACGACAACAAGGAGAGTCGTAAAGCGAGCTTCGGAACAGGCTCTCAATCGGCAAACAGGAAACGCAGATCGTCGAGCGTGAGGCTTTGCGCGAACTTTTCTTCGCCGAGCACGTCGGCCATCAGCGCGCCTTTTTGCTTTTGGAGCGCGCGGATTTTTTGTTCGATGCTTTCGCGCATCAACAGGCGGTAGGCCATCACTTTGCTGGTCTGGCCAATGCGGTGCGTGCGATCAATGGCCTGGTTTTCCACGGCTGGATTCCACCACGGATCGAACAGCACCACGTAAGACGCGGCGGTGAGGTTGAGCCCGAAGCCGCCGGCCTTGAGGGAGATCAAAAACACCGCACCGCCTTTCGCCGTTTGAAATTCCTTGACGAGTTCGCCGCGATTTTCCGTGCTGCCCGCGAGATAGAAGTGCGGCCATTCGCGCTGCTTCACGGTCTCGCGCAACAGGTCGAGCATGGTGACAAACTGCGAGAAGACGAGCACCTTGTGGCCTTCCTCCATGAGCGGTTCGAGGAGGTCGAGCAGGGCGTTGACCTTGGCGCTTTCGACTTCGTGCAATTTCTCGTTCACGAGCGCGGGGTGACAGCAAATCTGCCGCAAGCGCAGGAGCGATGTCAGAACGTTGAATCGTTGTTCGTTGAGTTGGGCGCTGGTCTGGACGCCGAGCAGTAACATTTGGGCGCGCTTGAACTCGGCCTGGTAAAGCTTGAGTTGTTCGCCTTCCATTTCGCAGAGCAAATCCTCCTCGACGCGGTCGGGCAGGTCTTTGGCGACCTGGCCTTTGGTGCGGCGCAACAGGAAGGGGCGGACGCGGGCGGCGAGCCGGCGGCGGGCAAGGGGATCGTCCTGGGCGTTGAAGCGGCGGAGAAATTCAGCGCGATTGCCGAGCACGCCCGGCATGGCAAAGCTGAAGATGCTCCAGAGGTCGAGCAGGCGATTTTCAATGGGCGTGCCGGTGAGGGCGAGACGATAATCGGCTTTCAGCGCGCGCGCCGCTTGGGCGGTTTGGGAGTCGGGGTTCTTGATGTATTGCGCTTCGTCGAGGATCACGGCCTGCCAGGAAACCTTCGCGATGGCCGGCGACAGCGAGCGGAGTTGCGCGTAGTTGACGACGATGATGTCGGCTTCCGCCCGGGCCGTCGTGAGCGCGTCCGTGGTTTCACCACTCCAGCGGCGGACGCGGAGGCTGGGATAAAAGCGGGCAGACTCACTGACCCAGTTATCGGTGACGGACTTGGGGCAGACCACCAGAGAAGGGTTGAGTGTTGCGGGTTGAGGGCTGAGAGCGGCTTCGCGCAACCACGCGATCCAGGCCAGGGCTTGTAGCGTTTTACCCAAGCCCATGTCGTCGGCCAGCACGCCGCCGAAGTGATTCGTGGTGAGGTAGGCGAGGAAATGGTAACCTTCGATTTGATACGGGCGCAGTTCCGCCTGAATCAGGTCCGGCAAAGGCGGGGCCACGCGGGTTTTCAATTCGCCGACCCGGCGATGGATTTGTTCGACGCGCGCCGGGGCGAGGAATTTCTTCGCGGCCTCATCGGCGAGTTGCAGCGCGTGGAAGCGCTGGGGTTCGGCGGTGAAATCGCGCGGGGCGAGGCCGAGCCGGGCGAGTTGTTCGTCGTCCTCGGGCGTGAGATTGAACTGCAACCGCCGCCAACCCTTCGCGCCGAGGCGCACATAACCGCCGCGCGCGTTGAGCAGCAGTTTGGTTTCCTCCGGGGTCAGCGCCAGGTCGGCCACGTTCAGGACGACTTTGAGATCGAACCAGTCAATGCCCGCCTCCTGCACGTCGAGGGTCACGGTGCCGCTGATGGGCGCATCGCGAAGCGTGGCGAGTTCGCGGTCGAGTTCAACCGTGATTTCCGGCGGGAGACTCTGCAGCCAGGCGACGAAAAGTTCGGGCGTTTTTTTGGCCAGCCGGAGCGTCCAGCCGCCGCCGTAGTTGGCCCATTTGACGCCCAGCGAATCCAGCACGCGGGGAAAATGCGCCTGCGCCGATCGGTCGTGGACGGGGATGAACCCTTTCACCGGCTTGGGAGTTTTGATTCGGCCCCACCCCTGATTGGGCATCTGCCAACCGTGCGGGCTGAACTCCTCCGGCTCCAAACCCTCCGCCCGGGCGGTGGGGCGCAGGATGATGGATTCCGATTTACTACCGGGATAACTCTCTTTCAACTCGCAGGTCAAGGTGACGACGACGGGAATAATCTTGGTGCGCTCCGCGAGGTGTTCGGGCAGCGGCAAGTTCAGCGCGTGCAGGAACCGAATGCCGCTGGCGGTTTCCAGCGCGGGTGCCGGAATGGCTTTGTACGAATCGTGTTCGAGCGCGTTTTTGGGCGGGCCCGCGTAAATCGCGGTGTCCGTGATGTAGAGCGTGGGGTGTCCGCTCAGGACGAAACGAATAGGTGGTGGCGTCTCCCCCTCGGCCGTGGTGAGGCGGAGTTCGTAATCCTCTCCGTTCTGGGCGGGCGGATTCAACTGGAGGCGGAGCGGTTCGGCGGGCCGCGCGAGCGGTTCGCCGTGGCCATTCACAAAGCGCTCGGGCGGCAGCGCGAGCCGGATCAGTCGGTTGAGCGGCAGGCGCGAGGCCTCCGAGTTGTAGCGGATGCTCCACCAGCTTTCGTAGCTCCAGGGTTTGTAGAGCGCGCTCCATAACGGGAGCGCGTCCGGCGCGATGGTTAAGGTGCCGCGTTCAACATTTTCGCCAAAGCGTTTCGCCTGCGCCTGCTTCAAATCGGCGAACGGTCCGTTCGGCTGGGTTCGCCATTGCAGGCGGGCTTCCTCGTCTAAAAATGCCAGCCGCAGGTCGAGCGTGTCGGCGGTGGGGGCCACGCTGGGTTCGTGGGTCACAAACCAGTCCTGCCAGTGGGCGACTTCTTTCTGTCGTTCCCACTTCTTGATGGCGTTCTCGAGGGTGGCGAAATCCGTGATGCCGGCCATGTATTCGGGCACGGAAATTTTCCGACGACGAAGTTCCACGGCCAGGTAGAGCCAGAGTTCGTAGTCGTCTTTGGGTTTTTTGGGCCACAGATCGAGTTCCACCCAGCCATAACTGAAATGGCGGGGAAACAACTGGCTGAGGTCATTTTCGGTCAGTTGGCGATAGCTGGCATTGGCATAGAGGGTCTGCACCTTTCGGATGAATCCGGCTTCGGGGAAGTCCAGCGGACGCCCGAGTTGTTCCACCAACCGTTCGTAAAGGGGTGAGGCTGGTGGCTGTGCCACCAACGGCCGGACCGCGCCCGGAGATTTTTTCTTTGCGGGTTTGTTCTTGGAGGCCGGCGCAACTACCTGCGTCGCGGGCGCATCTTCGGCCCATAGCCGCTGCATTTCGAGCATGGCGGCGACGGTGTGTTTGCAATCGTAGTGCATCGGGCAAGAGCAGTCCGAGGCCCAATTCCGATCCGCGTAATGCAGCGTGACGGCATAATCCTCGCCGCCGCGCACCACGGCGGTGTAGGTCTGATCCAGCTGAACGCAAGTGAGTTTGATCACCTGGCCGGTGGCGTGGTAGGTCTGGCCGCGCTTGCGGATTTGGGCCGGGACCAGTTTCAAGAACCGTTCCGCCGCGCGCACCACCTTGTCTCGTTCACTCATTTTGCGGCGTTGACGATGAAGCAGAATGCAGACGTGGGCAAGCGCGGGTTTGGTTTAATGGGTTTGGTTTTCTTCCCGACGGCGAAATGGCCGGGTGATTGGTCGGTCTTACAATCCGCCAATCGCCTGTTGCAGGCCATACTGGGCCTGGTTGAATCCGGCGACGGCTTTGAGGTAGTCCAACCGGGCGCGCGTCAGGTCCGTCTCGGCTTGAATGGTTTCCAGCACGATGCCCACGGCTAATTCCTTGCGCTGTTGCGCGAGTTGGAATCCTTCCGCCGCTGCCGCGAGCGCCGAGCGTGCGGTTTGAATCTGGTCCGCTTGCGATTGCCAGCGCGTGAACCCTTCCACGACCTGCCGGGTCAGCTCATCTTTGAGTTTGCGGTCGCCCAGTTCGCTGATTTTTAGTCGCGCGTCGGTGGCCCGCATGCGGGTGAAATCAAACAGCCCGCCCGGACCGATGCGCCAGCTTGCGCCGACAATGTAATCCTGTTGGCCGCCAAACGTGTTGGCAACGCCTTCGCGTCCGCCGCCCAGGCCGCCGAAAAATGCCGTGGCGCCAAGGGACGGAATCAGCGGGCCATAAGTGGCGCCGTTTTTGCGATCGCGGGCGGCGGCGGTCAGGGCGGCGCGCTGTTTGAATTCCGGATTGGCGGCCAACGCCTGGGTCACTAATGAATCCAGGGTGCAATTGGTAATGAGATTGAGGGGCGTGAGTTCGAATTCCTGGGCGGTCAGTACCACGGTGGGGTCGAGCCTCAAGGTCTGCGCCAGCCGGGCGGCGGCGATGCGTTGCTGTTC
>JANYBF010000203.1 GCA_025360895.1 Verrucomicrobiota bacterium | reverse complement strand
CTCCGACGCGGTTAGCAGACAAGCTCCAGTCATGAAAGTCACCCAGGATTCTACCGGCGCAACTTCCGGACGATGGCGTTCAAGGCTGGGGCGATGCGCGTGCGCCTGCCTGGTGGTTGTCGCGCTGCTGGCGCTTGCCGTGGTCGTCGAGAACTGGCGCGGACGACGCGCATGGGAGGATTGCAAGCGCGAGCTGACCGCCAAGGGTGAAACGGTGGATTGGTCCGCGTACGTCTCCGCCCCCGTCCCGGACGCGGATAATATTTTGAAAGCCCCACGGATGGCGGAATGGTTCGGGGGCGGCCGTGACACGAACGAACTGCTCGCCCGAATCAACAGCGCCCCTTTCGCGGAGTTCGTGAACCAGCGGCGCTCCAACGCCGTGGCCGAAGTGTCGGTGGTGACCGTAATTGATCCGGACTTTTTGAAAACCGCCGACCTGGTCTTGCATTACAATTGTCAGGTTCTGTCCCTGGCTGACATCAATGAAACCGGGGCGAAATCCCTCGTGTCACCGTCCCCAATTCTGCCATTGATCCAATTCGCGGACGTCCCCTTGACCACGGCCATTGATAATCTCGCGCGACAGGAGGGCCTCAGCTATTTGTTGGACCCGAAGGTCATCGCGAACTGGAAGGATACGGCTGGTCAGGCGCACGAACCGACCGTCTCGTTCCGGTGGGAAAACCTGACGGCGCGCCGTGCGCTGTTTGCGGTTCTGGACCGTTACGGTCTCCTTTGGATCGAAGACGCACAGACTGGCATTGCGCGAATCACGTTCAAAGACCCCAGTGACGCCTCCGTGGTCGTGCTGCCGGAGGCGGGCGGGCGTCTGTTGGAATTGGCGCGCCGGGTTATTCGTCAACGCCGGGACATGGTCTCCGGGCCGCGTGCGGATGGGAGCCAGGGTTACGTGTTCGTTGCGGGCGAACTCCCGGATCCCAAGCCCATGCGGGTGATCGTGCTGGCTGAATGTCAACCTGACCTCAAAACGGTGGTGGATTTCTTCCCGCGCCAACTTGGCCCCGGGTTTGCCTACGCCGGAAACGGCTGGCGGGCTGAAAGCACTGGCAGCAATTCGTTTCGCGTTTTCCGGGATCGCGAACCGGCCTACGCAGCGGCTGACTACCTCGCCTGGAGCGACCAGTTTCAACCTGAATTCGACCTCATTCATGAGGCGCTCCAGCGTCCTCGGGTGGGTAAGGTGAGTATTGTCGGAGACGATCAACGGCCCTTTGCACAGCCGATCCCTAATTTCACTGGCACCCGGGTCATCGCGCAAACCCTCGCCCAGCGGGCGCAATGTCATCTCCTGCTGGGGCAACCCGGGAATGCCTTGCAGGAACTATCCTTGATCAACGAACTGCGCCGGCTGCTTTCCGCGAAACCCGTGACGCTTGTGGCCGCGATGATTGACGTGGCCATCACCGGTCTCTATGTGGACACCCTCACTGATGGCTTGCGTTTGCAAGTGTGGCGCGAGCCGGAACTCGTCGCGCTCCAGCAACAGCTTGGCGACTTCGACCTGCTGCCGCAGGGCCGTGCCGCCTTTCGCTACGAACGGGCGGCGGTTTGCCAGACGATGCAGGTCATCAAGGCTGGCGAGTTTGTCGAATATTTTGACCTGAGCTGGTCCGACAAGCCGGGCCCAAGCTGGTGGAAGAAAAACACCGACCCGGCGTTCTTGCTGCTGAAGTTCGCCCCCCGCGGCTGGCTGTTGCAGAATCTGGCCACCATCGCCCAGGCAAAACAACTCTCGGTTGAGATCTTCAATGCCGACAAACGGCTTGTCGAACCAGCGAAAGCAGCGGCGGCCATGCGTGAAGCCGAGCGATTGAGCGCTCATCCTGGCCCGTACACGGTTCTCGCCAGCCGTGCGGTTCCTATTTTTGTCCGCGCCGCTTCGATGCACGCGCTCAACCAAACGCGGGCGCATCAGGCGCTCATCGTCTGCGGCCTCGAACGTTACCATCAAGCGCACGGGGATTACCCTGAAACGCTCGACGCGCTCCCGCCGCAATTCATGCGGCAGCTTCCGCGCGACCTGATCGGTGGCCAGCCGCTTCACTATCACCGCACGACAGAAGGCCGCTTCGTCCTCTATTCCGTCGGCTGGAACGAAACGGACGACGGCGGCGCGGTTGCCTTCAACAAAGACGGCAAGACCGTCAACTGGGATGAAGGCGACTGGGTCTGGCGCTATCCGGAAAAGTAGAACGTAGCCGCCGACGTGAGGAGGCGGATTTGCGGGACCAGCGCGACCGTAGCCTTCTGCCTCCGCACGTCGGCGGCTGCCACAAGATTGGTAATTTCCTTTGAATTGGCGGTGAGCAGCGGGGATTAGCGGTTTTGACTCGGCGTTCAGATTGAACCAGAATGTAAGGGTTCAGTGGGGAAGC
>JANYBF010000154.1 GCA_025360895.1 Verrucomicrobiota bacterium | reverse complement strand
GAGGCTCTCCGTTCCTCCCCCTCCTCCTCGTTCTCATCCTCCTCCTCGAAACAATGGGGGATTTCGAGGACGAGCACGAGGATGAGAACGAGGAGCAGCGGAAGAGTCCCCACCGGCCCTCACCCGGATTTGATCACACCCCAGGCCCGCGAGTTAACTCCAAACAAAAGACCAAAGGGGTGGAGCGAGGGGCGTTGGCAAACCGGGAATTCGCCGTTGCCTGCCCTTACCCGGTCGCCTAAACTGTCCCCACATGAAACACCAGCTCGATTTCGAGAAGCCGATCTTCGAACTGCAACGCAAGCTGGATGAGCTTCGCCAGCACCCCGAAACGCACGCCATGGGGATCAGTCTGGAAGAGGAAATCCAGCAGATCGAAGTCAAACTCGAAGAAACCCGTCGGCAGGTGTACGCCAATCTCACTCCCTGGCAACGCATTCAACTCGCCCGCCATCCCAAACGCCCCTACACCCTCGACTATCTCAACACCGCCTTCACGGACTTCCGGGAATTGCACGGCGACCGGCTCTTCGCCGAAGATCGCGCCATGGTCGGCGGGTTCGCCCGGCTCGGCGAGCACCGCGTCGTCGTTATCGGCACGCAGAAGGGGCGCGACACGAAAGAAAACATCCTCCGCAATTTCGGCTCCGCCCATCCCGAAGGCTATCGCAAGGCGCTCCGGCTGATGCGCCTCGCCGACAAGTTCAGTCTGCCCATCATCACGCTCATTGACACGGCGGGTGCGTATCCCGGCGTCGGCGCCGAGGAACGCCACATCGCCGAAGCCATTGCAGTGAACCTGCGGGAGATGACTCTCCTGGACGTGCCCGTCATCGCCATCGTCATTGGCGAAGGTGGTTCGGGCGGCGCGTTGGGTATCGGCGTGGCGGATCGCGTGCTGATTTTGGAAAACTCCTATTATTCCGTGATCAGTCCCGAAGGTTGCGCCGCCATTTTGTGGAAGGATCGCGCCGCGTCCGCCAAGGCCGCCGCCGCCTTGAGGATCACGGCAAACGAGTTGTTGGAATTCAAACTGGTGGATGAAATCGTCCCCGAACCGCTCAGCGGCGCCCACACCGACCCGACCTCCACTGCTGCGGCCTTGAAATCCGCCCTCCTCCGTCATCTCGACGAACTGCTTGCGCTGCCCGGTCCGGAGCGACTCAAAAAACGTTACGAAAAATTCCGGGCTCACGGCCATTTTCAGGAGGCAGCGCCGACGCCCGAAGAAAAAAACGCCGCCAAAAAATCCCCCCGGCGCGCGGCCCACGCCGCGCCCGCCGCGTGACGGAGCGCCGATTTTACGGTTGGCACATTGGAATTGGGTCGCCGCGCTGATCAAAATCTCCAGCATAAAACAACCATGCCGCCGCTCTATCCGCTAACCTTTCAGCCGATCTTCAAGAAACGCGTCTGGGGCGGACGCAGCCTCGCGCGACTTTACGGCAAGTTCCTCCCGACTGGAGCGCCCATCGGCGAATCGTGGGAGATCAGTGATCGTCCGGGAGATACCAGTGTCGTTGCTCACGGATCGCTCACGGGTAAAGATTTGCACTGGCTCGTGGAAAATCACCGCAGCGATCTGCTCGGCGGCGTACGGCTCGAAGGCGGACGTTTTCCTCTGCTCATCAAGCTGCTTGATGCGCAGGAAAAACTTTCGCTCCAGGTTCATCCGCCCGCAACCAAGAGCGCAGAGCTTCACGGCGATCCGAAAACTGAAATGTGGTTCATCGCCGAGGCCGCGCCCGGCGCAGAACTTTATGTCGGGCTTAAACCTGGCGTCACGCGCGCCAACTTTGAGCAGCGCATCCGGGACGGCAGCGTGGCCGAATGTTTTCACCGCGTGCCGGTGAGTGCAGGCAACACCATGTTTCTGCCGAGTGGCCGCGTTCACGCCATTGGCGCGGGGCTGGTGATCTTTGAAATCCAGCAAAACTCCGACACCACCTATCGCGTCTTCGACTGGAATCGCGTCGGGCTCGACGGCCAGCCGCGTGAGTTGCACGTCGCGCAATCGCTTGCGAGCATTGACTTCAATGACTTTGAACCCGCATTGGCCAGCGGCGAAGAAATCAGCGCGACCAATTGTCACGTCCGCAAGCTGGTCAGCGATCCCTTGTTCAATGTGGAATTATTTCACGCACAGAACGACGGGGTCATTTCCCTGCCGGCTTCGCGGATGCAGATCATTGGGGTGGTCGCGGGTGAGGTGCGGGTCAGCGAAAGTTCAACGCCGGTTTTGCGTGCTGGAGATTTTTGTCTGTTGCCCGCGTGCCTGCCGAAAGTTGAACTGATCGCCACCCCGAACGCCCAATTCCTCCGCACCGAGGCGAATTGACCGGGCTTTAATCAGTCTCGCCGGACAATCAGGATGCGCTCGCGTTGCGTGTAATCGGCCCGCACGGATTCGACTGACCATCCCGGCGCGGCAAAAAGCTTCTGGATCGCCGTCGCCTGACCGTCGCCGAATTCGAGCATGATCTTGCCACCCGGACGCAGCCACTCCACCGCCTGTGCCGCGAGCAAGCGATAGAAATCCAGTCCGTCCGCGCCACCGTCCAGTGCCGCATGAGGATCGAAATCGCGCACCTCGGTTTGCAACGTCGCAATCTCGGCGCTGGGAATGTACGGCGGGTTGCTGACGATGAGATCGAACTTCCACTCGATCCGGTGGGGCGAGACTCCCGGCGAGCCGTTGCTCGGCAATGCTTCAGGCCCGCGCGGACGCTCGCTCCACCCCGGGGAATCATTACGTGAGAGCGCCGCAAACCCATCCCCGTGCAAAAACTCGATGCGCTCGCGCACGCCGTTGCGTTCAGCATTTTGTCTGGCAACGGTGAGCGCTTCCGGCGAAGCATCCAAGGCCACAATGCATGCGCCCGGGCATTTCACTGCCAGCGCAATGGCAATGCACCCGCTGCCTGTGCCGAAATCTAATGCGGTAGCAGCCGACGTGAGGAGGCTCCGATCAATTTTGGCGGGTTCAGTTTGAGCCTCCTCACGTCGGCTGCTACCGAGCGAATTCAAAAACTCCCAACCCGCTTCGGCAAGCAGTTCGGTTTCCGGGCGCGGCACGAGGACGTGGCGGTTCACGGCCATTTCCAGACCACAAAACGAAGTCGAGCCGACGATGTGCTGAAGGGGCTCACGCTGGCCGCGCCGTTTCACCAAACCACGCACGGCGTCCAGTTCTACTTCGGAAAGGGGGCGTTCGAAGTTAAGGTAGAGCTTCATGCGCGGCATTTGGAGCAGGTGCGCGAGCAGCAGCTCCGTTTGCAGCCGCGGCGAGTCCACGTCCTTCCGGGCCAGGAACTCCGCACTTTTCTGAATGACCTCAAGCACTGTCACGTTTGTGCAGTGTAGGGTTGGGAGGAATGGTGCAAAAGGAAAACTCCGATAGTAATCGCGATCGGCGAAGACATCGTGAACGGCTCGATCCGGTTCGACTGACGGGTTCAACACGGGACTCGAAGGAAGTGGCTCGCGACTAGCCCACAAACAAAACGGACATCCCAAGCACGCTCCGGCGTTTTCAATCCTCTGGTCGCTTGCAGTTGATCAGTGCTTTCTTGACACGAAATTCATCAAACATCTTATCAGGAGCCTGAGGGTTGATTGCATTCTGATTATCCGGTGTGATTACAGTCAGGCTATGGATTTGGTTCGTAGCGCAAATCACGCGGCATCGTATGGACAGAGCCTTATTCTTCGGAGACTTGGCTATCACTTCAACAGTTGGCTGGTCGGCATCAGACAAAACCTTTCTCGAAACAACTTAGGGTTGGACCCGGCTACTCGCGATGCTTCGGCGCGGTAACCTTTGTATTCCTACACGATCTTCGTCCCGGCGTCATGCGGCATTTCTTCGGAGTGGCTGAAGGCTTCCGCGCATCCACCCCGTACCACAGAATGGAAAATTAACG
>JANYBF010000135.1 GCA_025360895.1 Verrucomicrobiota bacterium | reverse complement strand
CGCCGACGTGCGGAGGCGGACTTTACCGATGTCGCCGGGGTCCGCCTCCGCACGTCGGCGGCTACCAATCAAGAGTTCCTCGACGCGCCGCGCGATTTCCGGAAATGCCGGATGCTTCCCCACGCGGCGCCACCAATATTTCGCATTGAAATAATCCGGCTCACGCCGGTGCATGATGGCGTGGACGAAACTGCCGTCGAGATTCTCAATCTCTTGCGCAAGGATGTGCGCGGCGTCGAGATGATCGTGCCAGAGCAAAACCAGCGACCGGATGAGCTGCTGTTGCTGCGGTGGGAGTTTGGCTTCGCGGAACAAGGAATCCAGTTGCGTGTTCAGGGCCGCCTCAGATTGCACTTTCGCGCGCGGTTTTGGGCCCAGCTCCGGGAGTTCGGAGGTGGCGAAAAGTTGTTTTATGCCCTGGATAGCTTGCGCCGTCATGACGGAAAGCTTGGCGGCTGCGACGGCGGTTGCCAAGAACGGAGCGCGTGATGGGAGAGAGGCTGCGGAATTTGTCGGCGCTTCCGGGTCTGGTGACGCGCTGCGGGCGAGGGACCGCCCGCGCTCCATTTTTTGCGAACGAAATCCCACTCCCATTGTCCATTCTACGTTGCGCGGAGGCGAACGGACGCTTGCGCCGGACGCACCGACCGACAAGACTGCGGGTGGCAAATGGAAAGGCTGTTGTGGCAGAAACAATATAAGCGACGACAAGGCGCGCGGATAGCGTGCGTGGCTTTGCTTTGGCTCGGCCTTCTCGTATCCATCGGCGCGGCGTTTGCGGCGTCCTTCACAGCCGCGCTGGAACGTGACACGATCACAATGGGCGAAAGCGTCCGGCTGGGATTGACGTTCGAAGGCGTGCAACCCAAAGACTCGCCCGCGCCGCCGGGCGTCGCCAATTTGCAGATCGGCTACAATGGTCAAGCCAGCCAGTTCCAGATCATCAACGGAAAAACCACATCCTCGGTCACGCACAACTTCACCGTCACCCCCCGGCAAGCGGGTGACTATATCATCCCGGCGATGAGCATCAACGCCGGCGGCCAGCAACTCACCACGCAGCCGTTGCGACTTAAAGTGCTCAAACCAGGTGCGCCTACCCCCGAAGCGGTGGCATCCGGCACCCAGCCGGCTTTCCTGAAACTAGTGTTACCCAAGACCAATGTTTATCTCGGCGAAATCATCACCGGCGAATTGCAGTTTTGTTTTCGCCAAGGGGTGCAACTGGCCGATCAACCGCGGATCACCGGCCTGCCGGCCGAAGGTTTGACCTTGGGCAAAATTACGCCCAGCGCGCAACGCCAGATTCAAATCGGGAATGCCGTGTTCAACGTCATCCCCGCCTCCGTGACCATGACGGCGATCAAGACCGGGCCGTTAAGCGTCGGGCCCATCACGGCCTCGGTCATCATTCAACTCCCTTCCGCCAACCGTCAACGGGACGTGTTCGGCATATTTGATCGGGGCGAGCAAAGGCAACTCGCGCTCGCCACCGACACCATCGCGGTTCAATCCCTACCCCTCCCCACCGAAAACGCGCCGGCGGATTTCAGCGGCGCCGTCGGCCATTACACGATGACGGTAAATGTCGGCCCCACGAACATTGCCACCGGTGACCCGATCACGGTGCGCGTGCAAATCACCGGGCACGGGGCGCTTGATGCGCTCACCCTGCCGGAGCAAGGGGCGTGGCACGATTTCAAAACCTACCCGCCCACGGCCAAGGTGGAAACGAGCGATCCCCTGGGTTTGCAGGGCACAAAGACCTTTGAGCAAATCGTCGTGCCCCAAAGCACGGACATCACCGAACTGCCGCCGTTCTCGTTCTCGTTCTTTGATCCGGACGCGAGGAAATATCAGACCCTGACACAATCTGCCGTAAAGCTAACCGTGCGACCCGGTGGCAATACGCCCGCACCGGTCGTTGCCGCGACCACCAAATCCACGAGCGACGCCCCCCCTCCCCAACAGGACATCGTGCCGATCAAACCGCGCTTGGGCCGGGTGGCCGGGATCGCCCGACCATTGGTAACGCAACCTTGGTTCATCGCGGCTCAAAGTGTGCCGATGCTGGCGTTTGTCGCCGCGTTCATCTGGCGGCAACGCACCGATTCACTGACAAACAATCCCCGGCTTCGGCGGCAACGACAGGTCGCCCAGATCCTTCGCGCCGGCACGCAAGAGTTGCAGCAACTCGCGGCGGGCAATCATGCCGAGAAATTCTTCGCCACTCTGTTCCGGCTGTTGCAGGAACAACTCGGCGAACGCCTCGATTGTCCGGCCTCGGCCATCACCGAGGCTGTGGTGGACGAAAAGTTGCGGCCGCGGGGCATACCGGATTCAACGCTCGCGCAAATTCACGAGTTGTTCCAAAGCTGCAACCTTGCCCGCTACGCGCCAACGCGGTCGGGGGAGGAATTGGCGGCACTGATTCCTAAGTTTGAAAACGTCATTCGGAAAATTCAGGGAGTGAAGCTGTGAGGGCGGACGATATCAGAAGTTTCAACTCGCTTGGGAAATCAGCGCTCCAAGTCGCGGGCTTCGCTGTGGTTCTGCTGTTCATGTTGGCCCTCCCGCTGCGCGCGGAAGATTCAAGTGCCGCTTTTGACGCGGCGAACCGGCTGTACGCGCAGAATAAATTTCCCGAAGCCGCGGCGGGTTACGAGCGGTTGATCGCCACCGACTCCGTTTCGCCGGCGCTCTATTTCAATCTGGGCAACGCGTATTTTAAGTCCGGCCAGATCGGGCGTGCCATCGCCGCGTATCGCGAGGCCGAAGCCCTAACGCCGCGCGATCCGGATGTGCGCGCAAACCTGCAATTTGCCCGCGCCCAAGTCCAAGGCCCGACGCGAAGGGCAAGTCTGCTGCAACGGGCGCTGGGCACCCTCAGCCTCAACGAATGGACCGGATTGGGCGCGGGCGCGCTCTGGATTGTTTTTGCTTTGCTGGCGTGGCGACAAATTCGGCCTCCGCTCGCAATCGTCCTTCGCAACTGGATCCTTTTGGCGGGGGCGGGCGCGTTGACATTATGCGTCGTGGTTGCCCTCGCGTTCTCACAAAATCCGGCGCGCACTTCCATCATCGTGGCAGCGCGCGAAGCCACCATCCGCAATGGCCCCTTTGACGAATCGCCCAGTGCGTTCACCGCCAATGACGGCGCGGAGTTGCGGTTGCTGGATAGCAAGGATGACTGGCTGCAAGTCACCGATGGCACGCGGCGGATCGGCTGGGTGAAGCGGGACGCGGTGCTTTACACTCCACCATTGTAGTCGTCGACGTTCAAAGCGGCAGAGGGCTGCCGCAGTCCAAAACCTGACGGGGCGACCAAATTCCAAGACCATTTACGCACAGGTTCGATGCGTTAACTCTGGTGGCTTAACCGGTTTGGCTTGTCAGTTCCTCGCAAGCACTGTTCCCTACGAGTGCTATGAATCCATTTCCAATCCGCCCCACACGAGGTGCCAGCCGCTGGTTGACGCTTCCCTTCGCCGCCCTGCTCTGCTTGTCGCTCGCAACGCTAGCGCAGGAGATGGATTTGGCGCTTATCACTACGCGCGATCTGCAACCCATTTTCAATGGCATCAACCTTGACGGCTGGATTCAGCGCGGCGGCAAAGCGAAGTATGCCGTGGCAGACGGGGTGATCATCGGCACGACCGTCAAAAGCGAGCCGAACAGTTTTCTTTGCACGCAGAAGGAATACGGCGATTTTATTCTCGAACTGGAGCTGAAGGCGGACGAAGGCCTGAACTCCGGGGTGCAGATTCGCAGTCACTGTTTCGATCACGCGACGACTTACGACTGGGGCAACACACCGATCAAGATCCCGGCGGGACGGGTTCACGGTTACCAGATTGAAGTGGATCATCGCCCCGAACGACGCTGGAGCGGTGGTATTTACGAGGAGGGCCGGTGCGGATGGCTGTTTGATCTGAGCAAAAATGCAACCGCCGGCGCGGCGTTCAAGTTTGGGGAATGGAACAAATACCGCATCGCTTGTCAGGGCGGCTCGATCAAGACCTGGATCAACGGCGTGGCGGCGGCGGACCTGGTGG
>JANYBF010000116.1 GCA_025360895.1 Verrucomicrobiota bacterium | reverse complement strand
GTCTTTGGCCTCCAGCTTGGCGTCCGCCAGTGCGCGCAAACAATGTTGTCGCGTGCGCAAGACGATTTCGCGCGTGAGCGATTCCAATTCCTCCCGAGTGAATCGGTAGCTAAAGCTAAAGTCTGGCGTGAGAAACGGCAGGGCGATTTCGATTTCCATCTCGGCGGAGAGCTTGATCTTCGCCGCCTCAGCCGCTTCGCGAATGCGCGATAGCATCGCCAATTCATCGTAGCCGCCGACGTGAGGAGGCGGATTCTCCGAAACCCGCATCTTTTCCGCCTCCTCCCGTCGGCGGCTACGGGATAAATCCGGCCCGCCGGTGGCTGAAATTTTCTCCACCAGAAAGTCCAGAATGTGCCGGTCCAAATCATCTCCCCCCAGGCGGGTATTGCCATTCGTGGACAGCACCTGGAACACACCTTCGCTGAGTTCGAGGATCGAGAGGTCAAACGTCCCGCCGCCCAGATCATAGACCGCGATCTTCGATTTCTCCTTGAGCTTGTCCAGGCCGTAGGCCAGTGCGGCGGCCGTCGGCTCGTTGATGATGCGTTCGACGGTAAAGCCGGCGAGTTCTCCGGCGCGCTTGGTGGCGTTGCGTTGCGCGTCGTTGAAATACGCCGGTACCGTGATGACCGCGCGGGCGACCGGTTCGCCCAACGCGGCTTCGGCATCGCGCTTGAGTTTCTTGAGCACTTCGGCGGAGATTTCTTCGGGCAGGAAGTCGCGACCATGAAGAGGAATCCGCACCGGCCCGCTGCCATCACCCACAACGGGATACGTTACGAGCATTTCCTCCCGAGCCAAGTCCGTCCCGCGCCGACCAATGAAACGCTTCACCGAATAGACCGTTTCGGCTGGCTTGACCACACGCACGCGATTCGCCGCGTGCCCGACGACCGGTTCAGCGTCCCGGGCAGGCCAATGCACCACCGACGGCGTGAGCCGGCGGCCCTCGGCGTCGGCGATGACGAAGGGGATGCCGCTATCCACCGTGGCGACCAATGAATTGGTCGTTCCCAAATCGATCCCGACAATTTTGCTCATGTGCGGCGAGTAGTTTGAACCGCAGATCCTTGCTAATCCACGCTAATTTGTTTCCACCGGAGTTCTGGGAATGGTAAGAAGCCGCGTGCGCAACGTCCCGCCCAGCATACATTCCATCCGCGGCCTCATGGGCTGCTGTTTCCTGCTGGCCGACGGTGACGCGAGCGTGTTGATTGACACCGGGCTAGTTGGAGAACCGTTTCTGATCCGGCGGCTCGTCCGCAAACTGGGTCTCACGCCGCAATCCATCAAAGCCATTCTCCTGACCCACGGCCATCTGGATCACGCGGGTAATCTGGCGTGGCTCGCGGAATGGACGGGCGCAAAAATCTACGCGCACCCGGACGAGCAGGCGCATGTGAATGGAACTTACCCGTATCAAGGAATCAACCGATGGTGCGGCCGGCTGGAAGCGGCGGGGCGCTTTCTGTTCCGCTATCGGCCTGCGAAGATTGATGCGTTTCTGGCCGATGACCAGGAACTTCCGTTTTGGGGCGGCTTGCGGGTGATTCATCTGCCGGGCCATACGCGGGGTCACTGCGGATTTTTCAGCGCCCGCCACAATCTGCTCTTCAGCGGCGATATGTTTGCCAGCTACTTCTTCAATGTGCACAAACCGCCGGCCATCTTGAACAGCGCGCCGCAGTATTTCCCGGCGAGCGCGGAACGGATTCGCCAGCTCGCGCCCCGCCTCATTGTCCCCAACCATTACGATTTTCTCGACGGGGAATTGCACCGGCTGCGATTCGACCGGCTGTATAATCTGGTCGGCGCGGCCAGATAGAAAAGTAGCAGCCGACGTAAGGCGGCTCAGGATTTCGACCGCAAAAGTCTTCAACAACCGGGAGGTTTGAGCCTCCTCACGTCGGCTGCTACAACCGAGGTCGGAGTTTTCAATCAGACTCTGGATGAATTTCCCTTTTCAGCCGGGTCATCTGTCGTCATCTTGGGCCGGCGAATCGAAAGTGGCGTATGATTTTGTATAACTTGTTTCCCCTGTTGGCCGGGCCGTTTGGATGTTGGAATGAACATTTCGCCCGCGCGGCGGCGATGGGCTTCAACTGGGTGTACGTGAACCCGGTGCAAAAACTCGGCGCTTCCCGCAGCCTGTATTCCATTGCGGATTATTTTCAACTGAACCCCGCCTTGGTCGATCCCACGAATCCGGCGTCCGCCGAGGAGCAATGCCGGCAAATGGCCCGGGAGGGTCAGGCCGCCGGCTTGCAACTCATGACCGATCTTGTCATCAACCACTCCGCTTACGATTCGCCGCTGACGCGGGAACATCCGGAGTGGTTTTTGCGCGAACCAGGTGGGCGCATCGCCAACGCCTTCTGTCAGCACGGCAGCGAGCGGGTGGTATGGACGGACCTCGCGCAGTTTGATCATGAACACACCCGCGACAAGGAAGGATTGTATCGCTACTGTTTGCGCGTGGTGGAACATTTGCTCGCGCTGGGCTTCACGGGCTTTCGTTGCGATGCGGCGTATCAGGTACCCTCCGCGTTCTGGCAACGGCTGATCCGCGAAGTGCGAACGCGCCACCCGAAAGCGTGCTTTGTCGCTGAAACCCTCGGCTGCTCCCTGGACCAGACCCGTGATACGGCCCGGGCCGGTTTCGATTACGTGTTCAACAGTTCCAAGTGGTGGGACCTGCAGGGCTGGTGGCTGATTGAGCAATATAACTTGATCCGCGAGACCGCGCCTTCCATCAGCTTCCCCGAAAGCCACGACACGCCGCGGCTGGCCGAGGAGTTCAACGGCAATCTGGCCGCCGTCAAGCAACGTTATCTATTCGCCGCCCTGTTCTCCGCCGGCGTGATGATGCCGATGGGTTTTGAGTACGGCTTCCGCAAGCCGCTGCATGTCGTCAACACCACGCCCAACGATTGGCAGGTGAACGGAGTGGACCTGCGGCCGTTCATCACCAAGGTCAACGCCATCAAGCAACGCTTCCCTGTCTTTCGCGAGGAAAGCCCGGTGAACATTCTCCCCTGCAACAACCCCAACATCCTGCTCATGTGGAAGGCGTCGGCGCACCACAAGGACGAGGCGTTGCTGATTCTAAATAAAGATCCCTGGGCGCATCAGGAGTTTCACACGGA
>JANYBF010000087.1 GCA_025360895.1 Verrucomicrobiota bacterium | reverse complement strand
AAGAGTCCCCACCGGCCCTCACCCGGATTTGATCACACCCACGCGTACCCGCGTGCCCACAGGCGCGGGTCGCTTCGGGCAACGATTAAACATCTGGTCACGCTTCGGAAACGGGTGGCCAAATGGAAAAGCGGGCGGCCCGGGCGAGCCGCCCGTGCGTTGCATAATTTAAAGAGCGGCGACTACTTGTCGCCCGCGCCTTTACTCAGGCTTTCCATCACGGCGTCGAGGCTGAAGCTGCCGACTTTCTGGCTGGGCAGGAATTCCTTGAAGGTGCCGAGGAATTGCGCGACGTATTGCTGCGCCGGCACGAGCAGGAAGGCGCGGTCAATCCGCCATTTGCCGTATTCGATGCTCTCGTGGTCGGCGATCTCGAACGGATCGGAGCGCAGGTTGAACAGCTTCGGAAAACGCAGCGGCACGAAGGGATCCTGCCAGACATCCAGACCTTGCGCGCGCTGTTCGGCGAAGACCAGCTTCCAGTGGTTGAAACGCAGCGCCACGAGCGAGCCGTCGTCGTTGAAGTAGAAGAACTCCTTGCGTGGGCTGGGCGACTTGCCGGCGAACAGGTCGGTGAGGTTGTAACCGTCGAGATGGACCTTGAACGTCTTGTCGCCAACTTTCATGCCTTTGAGCAACTGTTCCTTCACATCCGGCACCCCGGCGGCGGCGAGCAGCGTGGGCAGCATGTCTTCGTGCGAGCAGATGTCGTTGATGACCGTGCCGGGTTTGATGACGCCGGGCCAGCGGATGGCACAGGGCACGCGATAGGCGCCCTCCCAGTTACTGGCCTTTTCATTACGGAAAGGGGACGAACCACCATCCGGCCAGGAAAATTTCTCCGCGCCGTTGTCGGTGGAATACATGACGATGGTGTTGTCTTCGAGGCCAAGTTCCTTGAGCTTGGTAAGAATTTCTCCGACGTGCCCGTCGTGTTCAACCATGCCGTCAGGATAAATGCCGAGGCCGGTCTTGCCCTCGCTCGCCGGTTTGAGGTGCGTCTAGATGTGCATGCGGGTCGCGTTCCACCAGAGGAAGAACGGCTTGTCCGCCTGCTTCGCCTCGGTCATAAACCGCAACGCCTCCTTGGTGAATTCTTCATCGCACGTTTCCATGCGCTTCTTTGTCAGCGGACCGGTGCTCGTGATTTTCTGCGTCCCGTCCGGATTGGCCCAGCTATGGATGATGCCCCGGGTGCCGTATTTCTTGATTAGCGCCGGGTCTTTGAAGTAATCGGGATTCTCCGGCTCCTCCTCGGCGTTAAGGTGGTAGAGCGAGCCGAAGAATTCGCCAAAGCCATGTGCCGTGGGCAGGTGTTCGTCGAGATCGCCCAGATGATTCTTGCCAAACTGTCCGGTGATGTAGCCTTGGCCCTTGAGCAGTTCCGCGATGGTTACGTCCCGTGCCTGCAAACCTTCCTTTGCGCCCGGCAGGCCGACTTTGAGCAGGCCGGTGCGGAAGCCGGACTGGCCGGTGATGAAACACGAGCGCCCAGCGGTGCAGCTTTGCTGGCCATACCAATCGGTGAACATCGCACCGCCCTTGATGATGGAGTCAATGTTCGGCGTCTGGTAGCCCATCTGACCATGGTTGTAGGCGGAGATATTCTACCAGCCGATGTCGTCATCCCAAAGGATCAGAATGTTGGGTTTCTTGGTTTGGGCCTGGGCATGGGAGACGGCAGCTCCAGCGAACGACAAGCTCAGAGCCGTGACTCCAGACAGCAAGCGGCAGAGGGGACGCGATATTTTCATGGGTGATTATTTTTGATTGGCTGGTTTGCCCGCATAACTTTACCCGCTCACGGGAACCAAGCGCGGCGAAGACTGATGACGAGCATAGTCAAAACCGGCCTGCAAGCCAGCACAGTTTCCTCCAACTGGCCCGTCGGGCGCAGCTTGAAACTGCCCCCGACACGGTCGGGATTGCGGAGCGCCGATCTCCGATCCGGCGCGTTTCTGGGTGCTCCGCCATGCCTGCCGGGTCGGAGACCGGCGCTCCGGGGGCACTGTCAAGATGCGCTGGCTCAGAACGCGTCGTCGTGGAAGTAGTGAACAAAATTCACCTGGTCAGAAACTGCACGTGACCCGTGTCCAGATGGTAGATGCAGCCGACCATCTGGATTTTACCCGCTTGCTCCAACTCGCTTAGAATCGGACTGAGTTCCCGGATGCGCTCGACGGTCAGTTGCACGTTCTTTTCAGCCACCGCTTCGACGAAGGCCGTGTTCTTTGAATTGCGTTCGCCGGGTACATCATGAACGGCAGTCACCGCGGGTTGGATTTTCTCCAGCAAACCAGTGAGATTGCCGAGTTTTACGTCGTCAATTGCGCCTTTGACCGCGCCGCAACTCGTGTGGCCCATCACCACCACCAGCTTTGCGCCCGCGACTTTGCAGGCAAACTCCATGCTGCCGGCGAGATCAGCATCCACTATGTTACCCGCGATGCGGGCATTGAAAAGGTCACCGAGGCCGGCATCAAAGATGAACTCCGCCGGGGCGCGCGAATCAATACAACTCAGGATGATGGCTTTCGGGTATTGGCCGGCGGCGGTGGTGCGTTGGTCGTGAAGCATGTCGCGCCGCTCGGGTTTGCCCGACGCGAAACGTTCGTTGCCGCGTTTGAGTTTTTCCAATACTTCAGCCGGTGTGGCGGCAATCTGTCTTTGTTTGATTGTTTCAAGATCGCTCCGTTCCGGCTTGGGCGTCGAGCAACCGGCAAAAGCCAGCCCCAACGAGAGCGTCAAGCAGGTGATGATGGGATGTTTCATATATGTGTTTGGTATATCCGTTTGTATTGGATTTCGACCGTGAATTTGCGGGCCGCCCCGCGAGAAGCGCGGCCCGCACAGTTCACGAGCGAACGAAGTTCCTGTTTTTGACTAGGCCGTAGCGCCGGGTCTTTGGCTCGTCGGTTCGGCGCTCAGTGCCGCCTGAAGTTTGGCTTCATCCTCGTGCGAAAGCGAAGTCTTGAGCACGGTGCCGCCGGTGCCCTTCAATTCCTCGAGCACCTTGTCTGGCGTGGCCTTGCGGACCAGGACAAACAGCGCGGAACTGCCGGGCTTCATCGTGGCCGCCAGATCTTTCATGAAGTTGTCGTTGATGCCGACGTCGCTGAGCGCGCCGGAAGCGGCCCCGGCGCCGGCCCCAACCGCCAGGCCAAGCAAAGGGTTCAGAAAGATCATCCCGATCAGCGTGCCCCAGAAACCGCCGCGGACCGCTCCGGCGGCGGTCAGATTGATGGCCTGATGCAATTTGATCTTGCCGGATGTGTCCTTGATCGCGACCACCGCGTCTTCCAGGTCAATCAGGTAATCGCGCTGCATTTTGATCAGGCTGATGCGGACTTCTTCAGCTTTGAAGATGTCGTTGTATCCAATCACTGCGAGTGTGCTCATAACTGGTCCTTTCGTTCTTTGTTTTGTGGTTTGAAATTATATCTGGCCGGCGACGCGGACGTCCGAAGCGTAATCTTTGTCGGAGTTTTCATGCAAGTGTCATTCGGCGATGTGGCTCAGGGCATTCCGGAGCGGAGCGCTGGAGACTTTGATCAGGCCATCCAAAGGCTTGTTTAGTTCGAGGACGAGGAAGATGGCGGCGGAGATCGAGCACGCGCCCACCAACAGGACCGCGATGGCCATGGCATTGCGCGGGGCGAACAAGCCGAAACTGACGAAGAGCAGGACCAGCCAGAAAACCAGGATGATCAGGAGCGGAAGCGGGAGATCACCTTGCGACTGTTCGATGAGCAGCCAGCGAGATTGGCTCAGGTCGCCCGCGAGCTGCTGGGCCTGAGCCAGGAACTGGCGCTGGGCGTCGTTTTGCGGGGTTAGTTCGCGCAGCTTGTCCTGGATGAGTTCCATGCCAGTGGCGCGCTCGAAGGCGGTCAAAGCCGGCACGCCGGTTTTCTGCGAGGGCCAGATCATTTCGATTCCCGCGGCTACGACGCGCTTGAGTTGTTCGCGATTAGGCCTGGCCTCCGGCCCATAGCGGGCCAGGGCGCGATCCAGGAGAATCAGCTTGGTGCTGCCCTGCACAACGTCGGCGTTGATGGTGTCGAAGGAGCTCTTGGCGGAACTGACGAGCAATCCAAGAACCAACGCCGTCAGGGTGGCGATCGTGCCGGCGCTGACTTTGACCAGGTCTTGCATCTCCTTGCTCAGATGGTGGCCGGGAAGCAAACGTTGCAGTTGCATGCCCAGTAGCGCGCCACTGAAAATGCTACCCGCACTAATTAGACCGATGGTAATCGAGTTCATGATTCAGAGGTAGGTAGAGAGGTTTTCATTCAAGTCAGATTCAATTGAAGCGGGAACACAAAATGTGATCCGCTGGGGGATTGTTAGAGTGATTCTGAAAAATAATTTCCGTAAAGGTAGGGCGCGTCACTCCGTGCGCGCCGG
>JANYBF010000076.1 GCA_025360895.1 Verrucomicrobiota bacterium | reverse complement strand
CGTGGTCTTCCCGCCGCCCGATGGCGCGGAGATGACGACCAGTAACGCGTTCGCCCCGCCCGGTTGGTTGCTTTTCTCGTCGCTCATCGCTTATTCGACGTTCTGGGCCTGTTCGCGAAATTTCTCCAGTTCCGCCTTGAGGGTGACCACGGCGCTCGAAATCAACGCGTCGTTCGCCTTGGAACCGATGGTGTTGATTTCGCGATTCATCTCTTGCGCCAGAAAATCCAGTGTCCGGCCGACCGGCTCCTTCGCCTTCCGGCAATCCTCAAATTGTTGGAAATGACTTTGCAGCCGCGTCAATTCCTCCGTGATGTCCGAGCGGTCCGCAAAGTAAACAACCTCCTTCAACAGCCGCTCATCATCCGCCGCCGGCGCGGGCAGCCCGGCGCTCTGAATCCGCTCGATCAACTGCTGACGATAACGCGCCGCCGATTTCGGCGCCTGTTTGGCCACGCGCTCGACACACTTGCGCATCACCGCGACGCGGGCGGCCAGGTCTTGCGACAGATGAGCCCCTTCGCGGCTGCGCATTTTCACCAGCGCGGCCAGCGCGGCTTGCAGTGCCGGCGCCACGGCCGGCCAGAGATTTTCGGTTTTGACCAGTTCGGCATCCGTTTGAAAAACGCCCGGAGCGCGGACGAGGTGGTCGAGGGTGATGGGGCCGGTGAGTTTTAATTCCCGCGCGAGCTTGCCGAGCTCATGCGCGTAGGCTTTGGCCAGCGGAACATTCAGGTGCATGCGGGCGGACGACTTGCCGTCGCCGGCATGGACCGAGACCCGCGTCGTGAGCCGCCCGCGCGAAACCTCCTTGAGAATCGCCTCGCGGATGCGCGCTTCGAGCATTTCCAGTTCGCGCGGGAGATTCACCGAAATCTCGGCCTGCTTCCGGTTCACCGAACTGAGTTCGACCGTGACATTGAATCCGTCCCGGGCGCAATCGCCGCGTCCATAGCCCGTCATCGACTTCATAGGGATGAAATATGCGGAAACGGTGGTCTGCAAGCCATGAAATTTTCAATCCTGGTCAAAATCAACACCTGGGCAGCGGTGACTGCGATCTTGCTGATGCCAGATTTCGCCCGTCAACGAATCCAAACGCCGGTTGACACGACGGCAGGCCTCAAATACAACCGCTCCATGCGAACAGTGATAGACCGCAGGATGCTCTCGAAACTCCGTTGACCACATCGCACATGCCCACGCGGAAACAGGACAAGAGACTTCGGAGGCGCCATTTTGGGGTCACGACTCTCTTTGCGTTGCCGTTTGTCGTTTGCTTTGCTTTGGCATGGAGCACGTCGTATTTCTGGCCGGCTGCGATTGGTTGTGGGGGCATTGCGCTTGTCGGTCTCATCCTTCAGGAGATGCGCTTTCGCCGCTACCACTGCCCCGACTGCGGAGCGTTGTTGCCTTACAACACTGCTGCGCCGGGCGCTCGGATTGAGTATATTTGCCCTCAATGCGACGTTGTGTGGTCTTCGGGATTCGTCGAGCCAGAGAGAGATTCGATATGACGTTAACCATGCGCTCTAACCCGGCCATCGCGTCGCGGTTGCAATCCAAGCGTCCCGCGGGCCGGGGGTCGCTAAGACGACCATTGGCGAGCTGGACTGAGGCTAACCAGGGCGCTGCATCCGGCGTTTTCGTGCATCCCGCAACCAGCATGAGTGACCCTTTGAACAATTGGCTTGTCATTGGAACGCTGGTTGTCGTTTTCGCGGCAGCCGAGCTGTTGCTTGGGCGCGTGCTGGACTTTGGCATCAAGCCCTTCGATCGGATTTGCCGAAGATTGCCTCGAAGAGTCCAAATCACGTTGGTTGCGTTGCTCCTCGCGATTGCGGCGGGCGCATCGGTCCATGGATGTTCACTGCCAGGATTTCGCTGAACGCGAGGAATCGGCCCAAATTCCCACCAGCGTTTCCGTCCTCCGCTGCAAGCTTGACCTCGACGCGGTTTGTTGACTGAATTCACCCGCCCTTAACCCGTCAACCAAACCAATGAAACGCGCCCACGTCTTTCTCGCCGCCGGTCTGTTCGCGGTGACCCTTACGCAATCCCTGTCCGCCGCCGACGGCACATTGCCGCTCGGCAAGGACGGCCAGCCGCTCAATCTTGATTTCGAAACCGGCACGCTTAAGGATTGGGTGGCCGAAGGCGCGGCGTTCGCGAAACAGCCCGTGCGTGGCGACACCGTGGCCCCGCGCCGCGCCGACATGCCGATCCGGCACGCGGGGAATTATTGGGTGGGCACGTACGAGGTCGCCGGCGATGGACCTCAGGGCACGCTCACTTCCGCGTCGTTCAAGGTCACGCAGCCCTTCGCCGGTTTTCTGGTGGCCGGTGGTTCGCACGAGAACACCCGGGTCGAACTCGTCCGGGCCGACACGCAGAAAGTCATTTTCAAAATCTCCGGCGTGGACAGCGAAACGTTGCGCCCGGTGGTCGTGGACCTGAAGGAGCAGCTGGGCAAAGAAATCTTCATCCGGCTCGTGGATCAGGAAAGCGGTGGCTGGGGGCATATCAATTTTGATGATTTCAAGCTCTACGCCGAACGCCCGAAGTTCGCCAACGAACTCAATCCCGCCCAGCCAAACGATGTGCCGCCGCCCGATGTTGTGAAGTTCGCCGGCCTTTCACCCGAACAAGCAGTAAAGGAGATGTCGTTGCCACCCGGCTTCAAAGCCACGCTGTTCGCGGGCGAACCCGATGTGAAGCAGCCCATCGCGTTCGCGATTGACGATCGCGGCCGGTTGTGGGTCGCGGAAGCTTATACGTATCCAATTCGCACGGGGAACCCACCCGCGACGCGGTCGACAACATCCGAACCCAACCCGGCCCAGCTCAAGGACATTTTTGGTGGTCAGGATCGTATCCTGGTGTTCGAGGATACCGATGGCGACGGTAAGTTCGATCGCCGCACAGTGTTCCTGGAAGGGCTGAATCTCGTGAGCGGGTTGGAAGTCGGCTTCGGCGGCGTGTGGGTGGGTGCGGC
>JANYBF010000063.1 GCA_025360895.1 Verrucomicrobiota bacterium | reverse complement strand
GCACGGCGGTGAGCGAGTGGATGATGGTGTCGCCCTCGATGACTTCCTCGATGTAATAGCCGGTCGGCTCGTCAGGTTCGAGGAAGACGTGGACTTCATTCACGCGACCGAAAAGATTGTGCAAATCGCCCATGATGTCCTGATACGCGCCCATCAGAAAAAATCCGAGATAATACGGCTCCACCTTGCCGTCACCGTTCGAGTTCAGTGAGTGCAGCGGCAACGTGTCGCGCACGTCGCGGAGATCAATGAACTTGTTGATCGCGCCGTCAGAATCGCAGGTGATGTCAACCAACGTGCCTTCGCGCGTGGGTTTTTCGTTGAGCCGCGAGAGGGGCATGATGGGAAATAATTGTCCGAGTGCCCAGTGATCCAGCAGCGATTGGAACACGGAAAAATTGCAGAGGTATTGATCGGCGAGCGAATCTTCCAGTTTGAGAATTTCTTCGGGAATGTAAGCCTGGCCTTTGAAGCTCTCGACGACTTCGCGGCTGATTTCCCAATAAAGATTTTCGATGCGCGCTTTGTCCGTCAGTTCCATGACGCCGAGCGTGAACATATTATGCGCGTCTTCCTTGCGTTCTTGCGCGTCATGAAAAGCTTCGAGTTTATTGAGCTTCGCGAAATTCTTTTTGATGTCGAGCAGCTCTTTCACCAGCGGATGCTCGCTGTCGCCATATTGAAATGCGTCGCCCTCGCGGACTTTTTCAATCGCGCCAAACACTTCCACGACCAGCACGCTGTGATGCGCGACGATGGCGCGTCCGCTTTCGCTGATGATGTCGGGATGGCGAACCTTCTCCGCGTTGCACACGTCGGCGATGTAATAAACGATGTCGTTTGTGTATTCCTGCAATGAATAATTTGTCGAGCTATCAAACGCGCTGCGCGAGCCGTCGTAGTCCACACCGAGACCACCGCCGACATCCATGAACTCAATCGCAAAACCCATCTTGACCAGCTTCGCGTAAAACCGCGACGCCTCCTGCACCGCTTTTTTCACCGTGAGAATGTCTGGCACCTGCGAGCCGATGTGAAAGTGGATCAGCTTCAGGCAGTGCCCCAGGTTTTCGGCTTTCAACATTTCTGTCGCCGCCAACAGTTCCGCCGTGCTCAGGCCGAACTTGGCGTTTTCCCCGCCGCTCTCGGCCCACTTGCCGGCGCCTTTACTCAGCAGCCGCGCCCGAATGCCCACCAGCGGTTCGACCCCGAGTTGCTTGGACACCGCGATGATCTGCCGCAGTTCCTCCAGTTTCTCCACGACCATGATGACCTTCTTGCCCAGCTTCGTGCCGAGCAACGCCATCTTGATGAACTCGGAATCCTTGTAGCCGTTGCAAATGATCAGGCTGCCCAGCTGGTTCTGGAGCGCCAGTCCGGCGAACAATTCCGGCTTGCTGCCCACTTCGAGGCCGAAGTCGAACGGCTTGCCCGCGTCGAGAATTTCCTCCACCACTTCGCGCAGTTGGTTCACTTTGATGGGGAACACGCCGCGGTACTTGCCTTGGTAATTGAACTCAGTGATGGAATTGCGGAAGGCCAGGTTGATGGTTTCCACGCGATTGCGTAGGATGTCCTGAAACCGGATCAGCACCGGAAACTTCAATCCACGACTCTTCGCCTCCTCGATCACATCGGTGATGTCCACCGCCGTGCCCGCATCTTGCAGGGGTTTGGCGATGACATGCCCGGCATCGTTGATGTCGAAATAATTCGCACCCCAGCGGTGGATGTTATAGAGGTTGCGCGCCGCTTGGGTGTCCCACAGCGGCGTGGCGTCAGAGGAATTACTCATCGTGATGGCTTCAAACCGAGCGCACTATAAAAACCTGCGCGCAGAAATCAACAAATGTTCATGGAGATTCTTCTTTTGCCGCAGCACGCTTGGCGTTGCACCAGGCCCGGCGGGCCCGGAAAAATTCCGTTGCCCGCAGCGCCAGCCCTACGGCCACGACGGGCACTCCCCGCCCCGGCAACACCAGCGAAGCCGCGCACACCGACAACTTCGTGCCACCGATGATGGCAACGAATATTTTTTCCACGTCGGGTCGGGTCGGGAGCATGGCTGCCACTGGGCGTGTTGTGGCCCTGGGGTTGAGCAGCGACCCATAATGCTCGTCGTCAGAATTAGTACGATCACGCCCGCGAGCGACAGCCCCATGCCCAGCCCGATCTTGAGTGGGCGTCCATCGCGGTTGACACGACATTTCCGGATGCGCCTATTTTGTTGTCATTCCGGCGGATCAGAACTTGTCGCGGCGTAGCACGCGCACGTTGGACTCGAAGGCGATCATCGCGTAGCGCGGGAAGAAATCTGTCGCGAGGCGTTCGAGCAGGCGCGTGGCGGTTTCCGGTTGCAACACGACTTCGATCTGCACGTTGGCGAACTCGCGGATGTCGGCGGGGCGTTTGCCTTGTGAGCCGTCGCCCTCGACCGCGAAGCTCGTCCAGCCGTGCGCGCCGGTGTCGCGCAGAAGTTTCGTGACGGCGTCCTGCGCGTAGGCTTCGCAGACGATTGTGACCAGTTTCATCGGATGCAGGTTCATGGCAAAAATATTTCAGGAGTAAAGCCAGCGAGCGACCTCGAAGTAGATCGGGATGCCAAGCGCGATGTTGAAGGGAAACGTCACCGCGAGCGAGGACGTGAGGTAAAACGTCGGGTTCGCGTCAGGCAAAGACATACGGATGGCCGCCGGTGCGGCGATATAACTGGCGCTCGCCGCCAACACGCCCATCAAGATCGCGCCGCCGAGTTCAAGGCCGGTGAGTTTGCCCAACCACACGCCGAGGCAGCCATGCAACAGTGGCATCACGATGCCGAACGCGAGCAGGAACGGGCCGACCTTTTTCAAATCCTCCAAGCGCCGCCCCGCGACCATGCCCATTTCGAGCAGGAATAACGCAAGCACACCTTGGAAGGGCGTGACGAAGAATGCCTCGACCTTCGCCATGCCGGGTTTGCCGCACAGCCATCCCACCACCAGTGCGCCGACGAGCAGAAAGATGCTGCGCCCGAACAGCGCCTCGTGCATCGCAGCTTTCAGTGAGGTCATGTCGCGCGCGCCGCTCTTGCTGGTGGCGAGTTTGCCCAGCACCACTCCGACAAGGATTGCGGGTGATTCCATCACGGCTAGGAACGCGGTCGCGTAGTTCTCGAACGGCTGGTTCACGGCCTTGAGATAGTTCGTGGCGGCGATGAACGTGACGGCGCTCACCGAGCCGTAGTGCGCGGCGATGGCGGCGGCGTCCACGGCGGGAAATTTTCCGCCGAACCGCAGCACGGGATACGTCCATAACGGAATGAGCGCGCCCAGCAGCATCGCCGCGCACGCGGGCAGCCACACTTTCGCCAACCCGGCCTCGGCGATGGCCACGCCGCCTTTGAAGCCGATGGCCACGAGCAGATAAATCGTGAGCGCGACGTAGAGCGGCTCGGGAAATTTCAGGTCGCTCTTCGTGAGCGCGGCGATGAGGCCGAGCGCGAAGAACAGGACTGCGGGGGACAGCAGGTTGGCCTGAATGGCATCGAGGATGGACATCGCAGCGGATTATTCGAGGAACTTCACCTTGCCGGATTCGAGGTCATACATGCCGCCGACCAAGCCAACCTTGCCTTCACGAATCAACCCGGCCAGAATCGGACTGCGTTCCTTTATCTGCACCATGACGAGTCTCACATTCTCCTGGGCGACGGCGTCAACGTGGGTATAACTGCCCTTGTCATCTGAGGCCGGCACGGCGGATTCGGCGGGCTTGATTTTGGCGAGCAAGCCGGTGAGGTTGCCCATTTCAACACCCGCGCAAGCGCCTTTGACCGCGCCGCACTTGGTGTGCCCGACCACGGCGATCAACTTCGCTCCGGCGGCTTTGCACGCGAATTCCATGCTGCCGAGGATGTCGTCGTTCAAAACATTGCCCGCGATGCGAGCATTGAAGCTGTCGCCGATGCCCTGGTCAAAGATCAATTCGCTGGAAGTCCGCGAGTCAATGCAACTCAACACAACGGCCAACGGATATTGGCCCGCAGCGGTCGCAGCGCGTTCGGCCGTCAAGTCTCGATGCGCGGGCTTGCCAGCCACGAACCGCGCATTGCCCGACTTGAGCGAAGCGAGCGCTTCCGCCGGGGTCATTGCCTGCTGAACCGCTTGAGTGGGCGGAGCCGTCAGGGAAACGGCGGGCGCGTCACCTTTGAGCCCGCAGTGCGACTTCGCCGGGCTGGAGCAAGTCGCGTTTTTCGAAGTGGCGCAACCGCTCGTGAGCGCGGCGGCGATGATTAGTGATCCAATGGTTGCAGAGAATGAGTTCATCTTCATGAAAGGGTAGGTTGGGCAATTTTCCGTCATCCACAATGTCGCGATTCCTATGCTATCTTTCGGATTAACCGAACTGTCATCGGTCACGCCGGCCCGCATAAGGGGCGGTAGAACCTTCGCCTTGCTTGACGGTGCGCGTTTCCCCGCGCCGGGTCTCGCGGACGAGGGTGGCGAACGGCTTCCCCCGAGAAATAGACCTCCGGGGAAAAAGCCCAAACCGACGCATCTAGACTCACAAGGCGTGCCGCCCAAATTACCGCCGTGTTGGTTCACCGTCGTTTCATGTTCTTACTCTATGGCCCCGCGACGGCAGCTCGCCAGCTCGGCTTGGAGCCGCCGGTCCTTGCGGCGTGATTCGGCGGCCAGCTTGCGTTTGAAGCTCATCACCTGCTCGCGCAGCACGGGATCACTTGCCGCCAGGATCTGAACCGCGAGCAGGCCGGCGTTGCGGCCGCCACCGATGGCGACCGTCGCGACGGGAACGCCCCCGGGCATCTGGACGATGGACAGCAGCGAATCCAGGCCCTTGAGCGTTTTGCTTTCCACCGGCACCCCGATCACGGGGAGGGGCGTGAGACTCGCGACCATGCCGGGCAAATGCGCCGCGCCGCCCGCGCCGGCGATGATGACCCGCAGGCCGCGCCGGTGCGCCGTGCGCGCGAACCGCACCATGTCCAACGGGGTGCGGTGCGCCGAAACGACGCGCACCTCGCAGGGCAAGCCAAACTCCGCGCAAGCCTCGGCGGCGGGTTTGAGCGTGGGCCAATCGGAATCGCTGCCCATGATGATGGCAATCTTGGGAGTGGGTGTT
>JANYBF010000029.1 GCA_025360895.1 Verrucomicrobiota bacterium | reverse complement strand
CAGCGGCGGGCCGGCCGTGACGATCCGCGCGACGAATGGAATTTTCAGCACGACGCTCGATGGCGACACTTACCTGGTGCGGCTGCCGTTTTCGCCGGGGCGCAATGCGTTCACGATCACCGTGCCCACGGACACGAGCACGAACAACCTCACCAACCTCATTGCGCGGCCGTGGACGTACCAGATGTTTTTGCAAACCCTCGGCACGAACACGTTTGCGTTTTACACGAACAATGCCACCGGCCTGCCCGGTATGATCGCGGGTTACGGCATCGGGACGAATCTCGCGACGGTGATCGCGGGCTATCAGGCGGCCGATACCGTGGTGAGTAATGCCCTGGTGACCTTGATCGGCACCGGCGGCGGGGGCGGCAATGATCCACGCTTCACTTCGAGCGCCGGCACGATCACCGCGGCGAGCAACACGCTCGCGGCGACCACGATTAACGCCACTACGGTGAGCGCGACCACCTTGTCCGGCGCGGGCAGCGGCCTCACCTCGCTCAACGCCAGTCAGCTCGCGTCGGGCACGGTGCCGCTGGCGCGGATGGATGCCAGCGTGCCGACCAATCACAATCTGACGCCGTTCTATTTTGATGCCGCGCTCCGGGCTTCCAATTCGCTGTACATTGATCTGGCGAAGATGACGGCGACGGCCGGGGGAAAATTGATCGCGGAGAATGGCTTTCAGGGCGATGGCGCTTCGCTGACCGCCGTGCGAACCAACTCGATTGACGCCACCTTCTATGCCTGGGTGCTGGCGCAGTCGAGCGTGGGCGGCGGCGATATGTTCCGGGCGAACAATCTGGCCGACGTGACCAGCACCGGCCAAGCCATCACGAACCTCGGGGTCAACAACGCGACCGTTTTAACGCGGGGCACGCTCGATGTGAACCGGCTGCCGACCAACCTCGGCACCAACAAGTTGATGGGCGGTAGCCTTAGCGTCGCGAGTATTATTTCCGCGCCAACCAACTACACCGATTGGGTCGAGGCGACGAATTCGAGCGGACTGACTTTAGTTGGTGCTGGTGGGGGATCATCTTTGTATCTCGGAAGTGGTGGAGCGACCCTGACTGCCGGCGCAGGATTCATCGGAATCGGAGCAAACTTAACTGCTTTGAACGCCAGTCAACTCACATCAGGGACTGTACCCACTAACCGGCTCGCACCTCTTCTCGGATCATCAATCACCGGCAACGCGGCCACCGCCACGCTGGCGACCACGGCGACCACGGCGACCACCGCAACCACGGCGACCACGGCCAACGGCCTAGCGGCGACCATCGCGAGTGATTCCAGTCTCACGGGTACCATTCTCGCCAGCCAGTTGGGCAAGCTGCAAATCAACCTGGCGGGTGGTACCAACCTGACTTTTGGCCGGGATTATTTTGACACGCTCTCCACCAATCGAACGCTGGTTTTTACGAATACCTTGGTGGATGGCTATGCCACGGCGCTCACCTTAAATGTAGTGTCCAACGCCACCCTCACTTTTCCGAGCGCGCAGCCGTGGGGCGGGAACGGCACGACCACCACCACCAACCGCCTGTGGGTCGGGCGGCAAATAATCTTCTTTAGGTACTCGGGCGGGGTGTTGTCCGTAATCGGTTTGGGCACGCTCGACAACGTAGCCGGCGTGGCGGCGCCGACGATCAACGATGATGCGAGTCTCGGGTACGGTCCGAGGTCCGTCTGGGTCACGGCGACCAACTCTTGGACTTGCCTGTCGTCCACCGTCGGGGCAGCAGTTTGGGCGGTGACGGGCGGTCAGATTGCCCGGAGCATCACCGTTCCGATGGGGGCATGGATTACCAATGGGATGAATTACTTAGACCGGACTCCGGCCAGTGCTTTCACGCCGACGAACTCAGGTGATTGCTTAGGCTTTGCTGACGCGATTACCAATGCGGCTCATTTGCGGGCGGCGTTGCCGGTGGATTGGAATCTTGGCCCGGTGCAATTCGATTTGAAATCTTTTTGCACGGGCACGAATTCTGTGACCCTCACCAACAGTGTTTGGTTTGTGCGCGCGGCGGCCATCGGGGATGGGGATCGCGTTGACAATCCGACGTGGGGCACCGCTGTCTATGTCACGAACGGCATTTCGACAAGCAGTTACACTTCGCATCGGGCAATGACAGGACCAATTACGGTCGGTGGCAGTCCGACCGCCAACAAAAGTATTCTGTGGGAGATCGGACGTGCAGGAGCTGCCACCGGCGACACCCTCACCAATGCTACGTTGGTAATTGAAGAGACGGCGATCCATTACTTCCGAACCGCGCTCACCAATCTGCCCGCTGCTACGCCATGAAATCAAAATTCCTCACCAGCATTTTATTGCTCGCGCTCTGCTCGCAGGCTCTGGCGCAAGGCATCCTGCCGAATCGGCGGAATAATTTTCAACCGGCGGCAGTCGGTGGAGGAACGGTTTATCTTGTCGCCGAAGATTTTTCCAGCCTCACGGCCTCAAACACCTGGACCATGAACGCAGCGCAAGATTGGCTGTATGCGACAGCTCCTGCTCCTTTGCAGGGTTCTTATTCGTGGAAAACGGCGGCGTTGGCGGGCGAGGCTTACACCAATTTCACGGCGACGAGTGATGTCTGGATGTATGCGCAAATGAACATCTCTGTGCTCGCGGATCAAATTGACATTTTTCAACTGCGCGATTCGAGTGGTACCGGCCAGAGTAAATTGCGAATCATGGCAGATGGCTCGATTCGTTTTCTGCATTTTGCCACGACGCCTTATACAGCAACGGGCATCGTGACGGCGGGAACGACTTTCCATATCTGGATGCACTACTACAAGGGGACGGGAGCCAATTCTGGGGGCGAGTTGTTCGTTTCTTCCAGTGGCACCAAACCGGGCAGTGCGAATCTTACCATCACCGGTGAAGGGGCGACAGCTAATGTCAGCCGAGTCGTGATCATGGGTTGGTCTGGCGCAAATTACATCGTGGATAAAGTTCGAGTTTCAACGAATAGCATTGGCAGCAATCCGAACTGATGAATTTTCGCCTTTTATTTTTGTTAGTCCTTTTAGCCGGGGTGGTGACGACTCACGCATCCACCACCTGCGCGGTGATTTGCGAAGGTGATTCTCTGACAGCGGGCACAGGTTCAACGGGTGGCAGCAACTACGTCAGCCAGATGAATTTGAATGGGCTTTACGGTAATTATGTCACCAACATCGGCCACGGCGGGGACGTAATATCGGCCAATTCCGCTGCGACGGATGCTTTAACCTCGCTGACCAATACCATCGGCTACGCCAAACAAACCGTCGTGATGATGATGCAGGTAAATGACATCGCGGTGAATGATTCGGTGCCGATAGTAACTACGAACATGCTGACATGGCAGAACAATGTCCGGGCGAAATTTCCCAACGCGAAAATCATGTGGTTGACTTCAATGGCGGCGAACCTCGGCACGACGTTGAATGCCCGCTTGGTTGAGGTGAATACGTGGCTTAAAAGCGGGACGGCAAACATTGATTATGTGGGTGACTTGCGGGCCGATCCGCGCCTGCAAACTTTTTCTGACACGACGTATTACGACCCGGACGGCGTTCACTTGAACAATGCCGGCTATCTCGTCATGGCGACCATCGTCCGCAGCAACTTGGTTTATTTCAACCGGGTTAATGCCGAATTTTACGTGCGCAAAGATGGCAGCGATTCAAATACCGGCACGGCGAACACCAGTGGTAGCGCATGGCTGACGATCCAGAAAGGCGCGAATACCGCAACGAGTGGCGATATTGTTTACGTTGCAACCGGTCAGTACGATGAAATCGTTGCGGTCAATGTGTCGAGCAATCTGACTTTCATCGGTAGCACGGCGACGAATCGAGGGTGGAATGTGACCAAATCATACACTCAAATCCGCACCTTCGATTGCAACGGCACAAATGTTTCGAGCGTGGAAGGGGTGTTGGAATTCGGAAGCGGAAGCAGTTATTCCAAAGCGTCGAATGTCGTCATCCGAGGCTTCGGTTCCGCGACGGGTTCAGCCCTCGGCGTGAACATGAATATAGCCGTGACCAACATTTATTTGGATCGGCTGGGGCTTGCCAATCCCAACGGCCATGCGTTCACGCTCGTTGGGCAGGGTCACACCGTCACCAATTGTAACATTTGGGGCACGAACGGTTGGGATTGTTTCCGCATCGTGGCGAGCGGTTGTTTGATCGTAAACAACATGATCCCGGTTTGGTCCAACCCCGGCGACTGGAATCCAAACCACACCGATTTATTCCAGAGCTTTGGCGATAATTTTGACATCGCAAAAAGCAACACCATCAGCGGCAACATCGTGCTGAACGCAGCCGGCTGCCAGTTGGGCAACGTCACCGATGATCAAGAGGTCGGAGACATCTCATATTGGAACTGGTTTAACAATGTTTTCGTTGACGTGTCCAACACAATAAACCTTTACAGTCCCGGCCACCGATTCCTGAACAACACCTTTGTTCGCTGCGGCGCAATCAGTGCGTGGACGATCATCTACGGCAGCTCGACGGCTGGCCACGCAGACAACACTTGGATCCTAAATAACATCTTTTATCAGTGTGGCGACCCAACTCGGGCAAATCGTGGTTGGTATGCGGGTGATGTCGTAAGCGGATTGATTGCGAATTACAATTTGGTTGTCGGCACGGGCGCAGGGACAACGAAGGATAGCTCTTGGACCGAAGCGAATGGCATCAATGGGAGCGATCCGCTGTTTGCCAATGCCGGCGCAAACGACTACCGACTGGCCACCAATTCTCCGGCTCTTGCCGCCGGTACTAACCTGATAAATTTCGTTTCGACGGATGCAAATGGAGTCACGCGATCAGCACCCTTTTCTATGGGGGCTTTTCAAACTGCCGGCGCGGGTGACACCACTGCTCCGGTTTGCACGATTCTCGTACCGTCAACCAGTATCAATACTCCCAACGCGACCGTGGACCTGTCCGGCACGGCGAGCGATAACGTGGGCGTAACTACCGTTCCCCCGCGCTGCCGGTATAAATTTGCACCCAATCCCCGGGCTGATCGTCAAAGTAGCCCGCTGCTACGTACAGGCCATTGCCGTCCCCCAGCACATACGTTGGATCGCTCAAGCCGAAATAGGCCCACAAGGTCGTCGCCGTCCCGGTCACGACGCAGAAATAGCCACTGGGCAGCGTGGCCTTGCTGATGACGGTAATCGGGCCGTCCACCCCGGGCGGGTACGCCTGGCCGGTTTCCGCGTGTTGCAGGTTGGGCGCAAACTTGACGTGCCCCTCGGCGCGCATCTCTACGTCAATCGAGCGCCGCCAGTCGCGCTTGATCCGGTAATTCTTAAAGCCAATGTTACCGCCCGAAGCATCCGCCAGCAAAGCGCCCCCGTCGCCCGGCTTGATTATGATGGGCTTCATGCTACGTTGCCGGCGGCTGAAAGTCCTCCTCGGTGTTCCGCCACCAGCGGGTTAAGTCCTTCACCAGCCGCTTGATCCAATAGCCCAGCGCGAACAAACCCACTACCAGGCTGATCGTCAGCGAGGTAATCCGCAGTTCCGCTTCATGCACGCCCAGCCAGCCAAACAAGCCGCTACTGATCGCCACTGCCGTCCCTAAATATCCCAATCGGTTTTCCATATTATTTTTCACGGTGCCCCATTT
>JANYBF010000024.1 GCA_025360895.1 Verrucomicrobiota bacterium | reverse complement strand
CGGTGCTGATACCGCGTTCGCAAAAATTGCTGCGTTGGACCACATGATGACGGATTACGATCCGGAGAGTGAACTGATGCAGCTCAGTCGGAAACCGGTCGGAGAACCGGTTCGGGTGAGCGACGAGTTGTTCGATATTCTTCAAAAATCGCAGCAAGTCGCGGAACTTTCAGACGGCGCGTTCGATGTGACGATTGGACCGGTGGTACGGCAGTGGCGGCGGGCGCGCCGTTCCGGGACCTTGCCGACACCGGAGGCGCTGGCCCAGGCCCGGGCGCCGGTCGGATGGCGGAAGCTTAAACTTGATCCGCGAAATCAAACCGTGATGCTAACAGTACCCGATATGCAACTGGACTTGGGCGGGATCGCCAAGGGCTACGCCGCCGACCAAGCGTTGGCGGTTCTAAAGGGTCAGGGGTTGCCGCGTGCGCTGGTGGCCGCAAGCGGCGATATAGCAGTGGGCGATCCGCCGCCCGGTCAACGGAACTGGCGGGTGGCGGTGGGCCAGTTGGATGACCAGGATGGCAAACCAGCGCGTGTTTTGTTCCTGCACAACGCAGCCGTCTCAACCTCGGGTGATGCCGAACAGTTCGTCGAAATCGGTGGCTTGCGCTACTCCCACATCGTTGATCCGCGCACTGGAGTCGGGCTGACGGACCGGTTGCAGGTTACAATTATCGGTCGCCACGCGACCGACACCGATGCCTTTGCCACGGCGACGAGCGTGCTCGGGGTAAAACGCGGGATAGCACTGCTGGAAACCCAGCCAACGCTGGAAGGAATTTTCATTCAGAAAACGGGAAGCAAAACCAAAGTTTTCCGGTCGAAGTGGTTGCATTAGGACGCTCGCAAAGGTCGCGCCGGAATCCAACAACGCATTTAACCCAAAACAGGACTTGCCACGGATTCGTAGCGTGGCTAGTCTCTGCGCTCCTTTTTGGAAAACGGCAGGAGGGTTTGCCAACGCAAACTTTTTGGCCGCGACGGAAAGAAAGTAATAATTTATGGCAGTTAAAATCCGCATGAAGCGCATCGGGGCGAAGAACGCACCGGTGTTTCGTATTGTCGTGGCCGATGGTCGCAGTCCCCGGGACGGCAAGTTCATCGAAGAAATCGGCACCTATCATCCCCGACAGAAGGGCGACAATGTCAAGGTGGACCTCGAACGTGTGAAATACTGGATGAGCCAGGGCGCGCAGCCGAGCGACACGGTCGCCAGTTTCATCAAGAAGGCCAGCAAGGCGGCCGTGGCGGTTTAACTGTTGGGTCATGCAGGCCTTTCTCGAATACGTCGTCAAAGGGCTCGTGCAAAATACCGACGCGGTGACAGTCACGCCGGTGCCGCGCGAGGGGACGACGATCTACGAATTGCGATTGAATCCACAGGACGTGGGCAAGATTATTGGCCGCCAGGGGCAAACGATTAACGCGATTCGTTCCCTGTTGCTGGCGGGCAGTGCAAAAAAGGGTTTGCGTTGTTCGGTGGAGATTGTTGAGGATCGAAAATAAATCGTCTTCCTCCTCGTAATCGAAACGCGAGGACGAGCACGAGCACGATGAGTGAAAATTGACGTGCTCACTTTGTTCCCAGCAATGTTTGCCGGGCCGCTGGACGAGAGCATCATCAAGCGCGCGCGGTCGGCGGGGTTGCTGGATTTAACCTTGTACCAGTTGCGCGACTGGACGCATGACCGGCACAAGACGGTTGATGACCGTCCCTTTGGTGGTGGGCCGGGGATGCTCTTAAAACCAGAGCCGATTTTTGCAGCGGTGGAAAGTTTGGCGCGTGAAAACACGCGGGTGATCTTACTCTCGCCGTCGGGGCGAAAGTTCGATCAAAGCATCGCTCACGAGTTGGCGCAGCAGGAGCACCTGCTGTTTTTGACGGGCCACTACGAAGGGTTTGACGAGCGTATTCGCGAGTCGCTGGCAGATGATGAGTTGTCCATCGGCGACTATGTGCTGACGAACGGGGCATTGCCCGCGATGGTGGTGATTGACGCCGTGGCGCGACTGTTGCCTGGGGTGTTGGGTGACAATGCGAGTGCGGTGGAAGAATCCTTCAGCCACGGGTTGCTGGAGTATCCGCAATACACGCGGCCGGCGGAGTTTCGCGGGATGAAAGTTCCCGATGTATTGGTGTCCGGCAACCACGCGGAGATCGCGAGTTGGCGGTTGGAGCAGGCAAAGTTGCGGACGAAAGCACGCAGACCAGATTTGATTTAACAGGAAACAATTATGAACCAGGCATTATTGGATAAAATTCAATCGGAACAGTTTCGCAAAGACGAAGCCAAGTTTAACGTCGGCGACAGTGTGCGCGTGCATACGAAAGTTGTTGAAGGCGAAAAGGAGCGAATTCAGATTTTCTCCGGCGTTGTCATCGGCAAGCGTGGGCGCGGGCTCAACGAGACCTTTGCCGTCCGCCGCATCAGTTACGGCGAAGGGGTGGAGCGCATCTTCCCGTTGCACTCTCCGCGCGTGGACAAGGTCGAAGTCGAGCGCCACGGCTCGGTGCGCCGCGCCAAACTCACCTACCTGCGCAAGCGGCTCGGCAAGGGCGCGACGCTCGTGAAGGAGAAGGTTGCGAAGGTCGTGGCAAAGGCGAAATAAACCCAGCCAAGAATATTTCCAGGCGAGGCTTTTCAGCCTCGCCTTTTTTTATGCGCGTGGGAAGGATATTTTGATCGCGCTGCAACACCGAATAATCATCGGAGCGTTGGTCTCTGGATGAATGCGAATCCAGCCCAGGGGGGCGCAAGAAGTTTGCCGAGTCAAGGTGGCAGCAAGCCTAGCCGCATCGCAACATCCCGGGCGCTGACAGGTCGGTAGGTGGCGTCTTTGGCCAGGCATGCCGCGATCGTTTCCTCCCACGGCAACGGAATCATTGCGTCCTCGACGCCAAACTCAAACAACCGCTCGGTCATGCTCGGAGGAATGACTTCGTGCAACTGGGTGAACACATCGCCTTCATAGAAGGGCGGTTTGCCGGTGAGCAATTCGTAGATGGTGACGCCGAGCGAATAGATGTCGTCCGCCACCGCCGCCGGTTCGCCCGTCCACTGTTGGGGACTCATGTACCAGTCCGTCCCCACGATGGGCGGATGCGTAACATCGGGGCCCGGGCCGTGCTGAATTTCGCGCGACAAGCCAAAGTCCGTCACCTTGATCTGCCCGCGCGAGTTGAGGATCAGGTTGGCCGGCTTGATGTCGCGATGCACGATGCGTGCTTCGTTGTGCGCATAATCGAGCGCGGCGCACAGGTCGCGAATCCAGGGTTGCAATTCCGCCACCGAAAAAATCTGCCGTGGTTTGTCCACCTTCAACGTCCACAGCGACCAGCCATCCACATATTCCATCGCCACGGCCGCACCCTGTGGCGTCTGGATGAAGTCGTGAATGCGGACGATGTTCGGGTGCGCCAGTTTAAGGCTGCGTCGGGTCTCGGTTTTCAACCGTTCGACTTCGTGATGATCCGCGACGAGATGGGGCGCGAGGAATTTTAAGGCGATGGGCTGTTCCAGAACGCGATCATGTGCAAGCCACACTACCCCCATGCCGCCTTCTCCTAGCGTGCGGGTGAGGTAATAGCGACCAAACAACCGTTGTCCGGCGGCGAGTGAGTTTTCCATTTTATCCAACCGGGCCATCGTCAGCGCAGCCTATCAGACGCGCGGGCGGCCCGCACGGCTAAATCTAAATCGTCTGACTCAAATAGCCGCCATCCACGCGGAGGTCGGTGCCGGTAACGAAGCTGCTGGCCGGGTGGCTGGCGAGAAAAACCGCTGCGCCGACCAATTCCTTCGATTCACCGAACCGGTTCATCGGCGTGTGCCCCCAGATCGCTTTCGTGCGTGCGGTCGGCGAACCGTCGTCGTTGAAAAGCAGCTTGCGGTTCTGCTCGGCGGGGAAAAAGCCGGGTGTGATCGTATTCACGCGCACCCCCTTGGTCGCCCACTCGCGGGCCAGGAACAAACTTAAATTCAGCACGGCCGCCTTGGCCGCCGAATACGCCACCACGCGCGAGAGCGGCAAATGCGCCGCCACGCTGGCGATGTTAATGATGCTGCCCTGGCCGCGCTGGCACATGGCCGGGCCAAATTCCTGACAGGGCAGCAGAACGCCGCCCACAAGATTCAAATCGAAATTCGCCTGCCATGCTTCGAGCGAAATGCTAGCGAACGAATTCTCGGGCGTGACCGTCACCTTGGGATCGTTGCCGCCCGCCGCATTGAGGAGAATCGTGGGGGCGCCAAGGGCTGTTTCAATTTTCTCGTGCGCCTCCGCCAGGCTGCAACGAGAAGTGGCATCCACCCGAAAGAAAGCCGCCTTGCCGCCCCGGGATTGGATTGCTTTCACCCGCGCCTCGCCCCGTTCCGCACTGCGTCCAAGGACCGCGATCTGCGCTCCGGCTCCCGCCAGACCCTCGGCCAGCGCTCCGCCCAACACGCCGGTGGCGCCAATTACCACGGCAATCTCGCCGCTTAAATCAAATAATTTCATAGTGGAGGTTCAGCATGGTGCAAATCCAACGGCGGTTGAAGGAAATTTTTGACCCATACGTCTTCGCGTTCTTCGCGCCCGGCGGAAAAACTTACACGCGCTGAGTCGCTCGAATAGTTTGTGGCTTCGGCTTCCGCAGCGGGCGAAGCGTGGTTAGTCAGTCGTACTCTGAAGCCGGCAATGATTTGATAACCGTCAGCCCGCTTGCACCGGAAGCCCTACCAAGGCCAACCTCACAGGATCCTAATACGAGGAATGATCCCGCATCCAAGTTACGTCCGGGTTGTTCGGGCTTGGAACATTGAGCGGTAATCCAGTCCGGATGGGAGGATAGGTTCTTGGGTCGCGCCATTTGTGGATTTCTGAATGGCCGTCCGCAAAGGCGAAGCCAGCAGCCAGTGCGTGATAGCTGGCCGGGTAATCCACGATTTTGGTGGTCGTGGGGTTTGGATAACCGTCCATCTCGGTCACGAAGTAGCCATCGTTGATGCTATCCTGGCGTTCGTCCAAGAATACGAATGTCATTGAAGGGCCGGGATGAACCATTTGGCTCTGCTTTCGATACACGATGGACTTTGGTGAATTAAGTCCCCAACCACCTTTGTAACCATTTCCCGGCGAGTCACCGTTACCACCCACCCAGTTGCTCATCGTTACACTGCGCACGCGCGGAACTCGTTGGCCCAAATTGTTGACCCCATAAGAGGTGTCCGCCGGACAGTGCCAGATGCCGATAGAATTTCCGCAATATGGCCAAAGCAGGCTCTTACGAAGAGTGGTATCGAGATTCCAGTTGCCGGGCGCGGCGGGATTGGCGTCGTCGAGATCGCCAGTCACCCAGACGTACGGAGCCGCCGTTGGGATCGTGCCATAGGCAAATGGCAGTGCGTCATGGCTATCCTCCGAATACATGCGCCATGCGAGCATCAGTTGGCGCGTGTTGTTCATGCATTGGATCCCTTGCGTCTTGATTTTCGCTTTACTCAATGCGGGCAACAACATTGCCGCCAGAATGGCAATGATCGCGATGACGACGAGCAGTTCGATGAGCGTGAAACCTCTCCTATTCGCGGGGCCGGGGATTGGGTGGTGGCTTCGTTTTGGCTCGGCCTTGGCGATCAGTTTTGAAGGGACCAGAACCGGGCGCCTCAAGTTGGACTCGTTCATAGTTTTTGAACTATGCGCTCAACGGATTGGGCTGTCAATCTCGCCCCCGCCTCTTGCCCCCGCCGCGCTATTCGGTCTGTATCTCTTGGTAAAAACAACCGATCTGATCGGCTCTGTTCCGGTGGTTAACTGCCACCGGGCGTCGCCGAAATCGTCTCGCCGATTCCTTGGGACAACCCCACCGGGTTAGGCCGCATCGGAATCATGGGGGGCTGTTGTTCTGAGGTCAGCACGGCAGAGTCGAAAGGGTAGCGTTGTGAAATTGAATCGGCTCTCCGCTTTGTCGTTCAGTGGGGTAAATTCATTTCCCGAGCAAAGCGTATTCCATGGAATCCACCAGCGCCTGCAAGCTGGCTTCGATGATGTTTTCGCTCACGCCCACCGTGCCCCATTCGCGTTTGCCGTCGGTGGAGGTGATGAGCACGCGCGTCTTGGCGGCCGTGCCCGCAATCCCATCGAGAATGCGCACTTTGTAATCCGTTAAAGCCACATCTTTGAGCTGAGGATAAAATTTGATCAGGGCATGGCGGAGGGCAGCATCCAGGGCATTGACCGGCCCGTCACCGGTTCCGTTTGACTGATGAGAGTCTTTGCCTCCCGGTGCATTCAGCTTGGAAAGCCGGCGGGGCTTCCCCCCGACTTTCACTTCAAGGACACCTTGATCAACACTGACCTTTACCCGGGCTTCGCACCGCGCGGTCTTTTGGTGCGTTCGACTTACCGAAACATGATAAGCCTCAACCACGAACGGCAGTTTTCGATGCAGGAGGATCTGTTTGATCAGGAGCGCAAGTGATCCCTCGGCCGCTTCATACTCGTAGCCCTGCGATTCAAGCTCCTTTACGCGCGAGGTGATTTCGCGCGTTTCGGGCGCATCCGGACTGAGCTTGAACCCAAGCTCCTTGGCCTTGAGCAAAATGTTTGTGCGCCCCGACATGTCGCTCACGAGTACGCGGCGATTATTCCCCACGGCTTCGGGAGCGATGTGTTCATAACTGCGGGCGATCCGTTCGATGGCGTGGACGTGCATGCCGCCCTTGTGGGCAAACGCCGTCTGTCCCACCCACGGAGCGCGAACGTCGTGGCGCATGTTCGCGACTTCATTCACGAACTCAGAAAGCTCCTTCAGCTTGGGCAACGACTTGGACGGCACACTGCGTAACTTCATCTTCAATTCCAGCGTCGGGATGACGCTGATCAGATTACAATTGCCCGTGCGTTCGCCGTAGCCATTGATCGTCCCCTGCACCTGCGTCGCGCCCGCCTCAACTGCCGCAATGGCGTTGGCCACCCCAAACCCGCAATCGTTGTGCGTATGAATGCCGATGGCGCAATTCAACTTGGACTTTGCGAAGGCAACCGTCTTCGCCACTTCACTCGGCAACCGCCCGCCATTCGTCTCGCACAGGACGATGCAATCCGCGCCCGCCTTCTCCGCCGCCTGCCACGTGGCAAGGGCGTATTCAGGTTCGTCCGCGTAACCATCAAAACTGTGCTCCGCATCATAAATGACCGTTTTGCCATGGTCTCTGAGATAGCGGATCGTGTCGCCGATCATGCCCAGATTTTCATCCGGCTTGGCGCGCAACACTTCGGTAACGTGCAGCAACCACGTCTTGCCCACGATGGTCACGACCGGTGTTTTTGCTTCAAGAATCAGGCGCATCAAGTCGTCCTGTTCCACCGCTACGCCTTTGCGCCGTGTCATACTGAACGCCGCGATCTGCGCGTTCTTCCATTTGCGTTTGGCGGCTTGCTTGAAGAACTCCATGTCCTTGGGATTGCTGCCGGGCCAGCCGCCTTCAATGTAATGAACCCCGAAAGCATCGAGCTTCTCCGCAATGCGGAGCTTGTCCATGGCCGAGAAATTGATGCCTTCGCCCTGTGCCCCATCGCGCAGGGTCGTATCGTAGATTTCGATTTGAGGTTTCATTAAATCCCGCTCTAAGCGGGGAGACTTGATACGCGAAAGGGCAGGGGAAGCAAAGCCCAAACCCGTAAACCAACTGGTCCACAGCCTTCGTCGGGCTAAAAAAACATTTTGACAAAAACCGGCGAGACGTTAATTTCTGAATAGACAGAAATACAAGAATTATGTCAAAGCTCAGTTCAGTCCAACAGAAGTTCATCCTCCATTGGGGCGAGATGGGCACGCGCTGGGGCATCAACCGCACGGTGGCTCAGATTCACGCCTTGCTCTACATGTCGCCCCGGCCGCTGCCGGCGGAGGAAATCGCCGACACGCTGGCGGTGGCGCGGTCCAACGTAAGCAACAGTCTCAAAGAACTGCAAGGCTGGGGTATCGTAAAGCGGATTCATGTTCTGGGGGATTCGCGCGATCATTTCGAAAGCATGAAGGATGTCTGGGAGATGTTCCGCGTGGTGCTGGACGAACGGAAGAAGCGTGAGATTGATCCCACGATGCGCATGTTGCGGGAGTGCATTGTTGAAGCCGAAAAGGATAAGGATACGGATGAATACACCGAGCAGCGACTGCGCGACCTGCACAATTTCTTCGACACCACCTCCGCCTGGTACGTCCAGGTGCGGCAATGGCCGACCAGCGCCATGGTCAAGTTTGTGAAGCTCGGGGACAAAGTTCTCAAAGTGCTGGGGTTGGGCGGTTGATTACTGGTAGGGAGCCGTTGACGATGAATGCGGACGATACAAAACGTGAGGTCAAAACCCGGGAAACGCACACATCAAGCAACGGTAGCCGCCGATGTGAGGAGGCGGATGGAGCGCGGGTTGCGATGAGGCCGCCTCCACACGTCTGCGGCTACGAAATTAGCCCGCACGGGTGGGTCTTTTATGACGGCGAGTGCCGGTTTTGCGTTCGCGGCGCAGCCCGTTGGGGCGATTTTTTTGCGCGACGTGGCTTCCGCTGGCTTCCGCTGCAAACGCCGGGTACGCCAGCGCGATTGGGCATGGACGAAGCCGCGTTGCGCGAGGAAATGAAACTGTTGCACGCCGACGGACGCGTTGTTGGGGGTGTGGATGCGTGGGCGATGTTGTTCCGGTCGGTTTGGTGGCTCTGGCCGTTCGGCGCATTGCTCGGTCTGCCGGGGGGGCGGTGGCTTGGCGGAGTCGGTTACCGTTGGGTGGCGCGCAACCGCTACTGTTTGGGTGGAAACTGTAAGCTCCCCGATCGCCACCAAGGGGAGCAAAGTCAAAACCATTCCCGCCATTCCGCATTCCTTGAACTGCCATGAATCCCAAACTCACTGACCTTTGGCGCTGGAGTGGTGAACTTGGCCGCGGAACATTTTTCTTTTGGGGCGTATTGCTGGCGGTCATCAAGTTCAACCTCGACCGCTTGATCGCCGCCGTCTGGTTTGGCGGCGGCTGGACGATTTTCGATCCGGAAACGCTGAAGTTTTATCTCTGGCAATCGCCACTGAAAGAAACGGAGAAACCGTACTTCCTCACGCTGCTGGTCGTGTCGTTGCCTTTCCTCTGGGCGGGAACGGTGTTGACCTTGCGGCGGTTGCGGTCGCTCGGCTGCCAGCCATTCTGGGTGCTGTTGTTTTTCGTGCCGGTGGTGAAATTTATTTTCTTTGCCGTACTCAGCTTGCTGCCTTCAAACGACGACAACCAAAACCCGGTCCGACCGGGACGTTGGGGAAGCCGAATTGAACGAATCCTGCCCACCAGTGCCTTTGGCAGCGCGTTGGTGGCCGTCTTCCTGACTGCGGCCCTGGCGGGCTTGGCCGCTTGGGCAGGCGCACGGGTGTTTCGTGACTACGGCTGGGCGATATTTGTAGGGCTGCCGTTCTGCATGGGTTTCCTGTCATCGCTAATTCACGGCCTACGCGAGGAGCAGAGTCTGAGACGTTGCATTGCGGTGGCCAATGCCACCGTATTGCTGGTGGGTGCGGGCTTGATCTTGTTTGCCATCGAAGGGGCGGTCTGTCTCATCATGGCCGCCCCGATTGCCTTCATCATCGCATCCATCGGTGGTGCGCTGGGTTACGCGGTACAGAAAACCTTTCGGTGGCGGAGCGAATCGCCGAGATTGTTCTGCTCAATCATCGTGCTTATGCCGCTCGTGCTGGGATTGGAACACGCTGTGCCACCCGCCTTGCCGTTGCTGGAAGTGAAATCCTCGGTCGTTGTCAACGCTTCACCGGAAAAAGTCTGGCGCAACGTCGTGGCGTTCGCGGAACTGCCACCGCCCAAGGAAATGATTTTCAAACTGGGCATCGCTTATCCGATCCGGGCGGAGATTTTTGGTTGCGGCGTGGGGGCGGTGCGGCACTGCAACTTTTCCACGGGACCTTTTGTCGAGCCGATTGAAGTCTGGGATGAGCCATATCGGTTGAAATTCTCGGTCACGCACAATCCCGAGCCCATGCAGGAGTGGACCCCGTATCGGGAGGTCCATCCCGCGCATCTCGATGGATACCTCGAGTCGCGGGCCGGCCAATTCCAACTTGTGCCGCTTGAGGGCGGCCGCACATTGCTCGAAGGCACAACCTGGTATTATCACCGGCTTTGGCCCTCGAAATATTGGCAACTCTGGTCGGATTACATCATTCACACCATTCATCTCCGGGTGCTGGATCATGTTAAGCGACTGTCAGAATGGAACGAGCCGTGAGCAAACGCTTCATTCTCGCCGCCGGCACCGGGTTTCTTGGCCGAGCCCTGACTGAGCGATTTTGTGAGCGCGACTGTGAAGTCGTTGTTCTCACGCGCACACCACGAGCGCGGATGGATGGCGTGAAGGAAATCGCCTGGGACGCGAAGTCCCTGGGTGAATGGGCGAAACTCGTGGACGGCGCGGACGCGGTGATCAACCTGACCGGGCGCTCGGTGGATTGTCGTTACACGACGGTGAACCGTCGCGCTATCATTGCGTCGCGGGTGGATTCGACCCGCGTGTTGGGCGAGGCGATTGCCCGTTGCACCAAGCCACCGCGGGTTTGGCTCAATGCCAGTTCGGCGACGATCTACAAACACACGTTCACCACGCCGATGGATGAAGCGGGCGAATTGGTGCCCACACCAGAAGCGAAGGATGATTTTTCCGTTGATGTCATCCGCCAATGGGAACGGGCCTTGGACGAGGCGCGGACACCGGCAACACGGAAGGTTGCCTTGCGGATCACGATGGTGTTCGGGGCCGCCGGCGGAGTGTTTCCGGTTTTACGTCGGCTCGCGCGGTTCGGATTGGGCGGTCGGATGGGCAGCGGCCGGCAATTCGTTTCGTGGCTTCATATCGCGGATTTCCTCCGGGCGGTGGAGTGGCTGCTTGCGCAGGAGGATTTCAGCGGGCCAGTCAATCTCGCTGCGCCGAATCCACTGCCGAATGCAGAGATGATGCGGCTGATGCGCGAAGCGGTTGGGGTGCCGGTTGGTCTGCCGGCGTCGGAATGGATGCTGGAAATCGGCGCGGTATTCTTGCGAACAGAAACGGAACTGATCCTCAAAAGCCGCCGGGTCGTGCCAGGGCGATTACTCGCGGCGGGGTTTCAGTTTCAATTTCCGGAAATGCGGGCGGCGGTACGAGACCTCGCTTGACCCACGCGAACGGGCGGGTGGCGCGATGACTGGAAGCAAATTTGACTACCCTTGTCGCTTGGAGCGGGCAAAGGGGAGTTTGATGGTCTTTTGCAGCAATGCGAGGAGGGATCGCTTCTTTGGTTTTTCGGCGTCGAGGGGTTCAACGGGGTGGCTGCACAGAGCGCAGAGTTTTAGGGTCTTGCCCCCCTTACGGCGCATGCGCGTTACGCAGGTGTCACACAAGACGGAATGACAATGCGTGCAGCGGTACGTGACGCGGGCTTTCGCGTGACGCGGACAAAGCATGGCGCCGTCGGGTAATACCACGGGCGGGGCCGGGCGCGGGCGCTCAATTTTGGGAATGGCGATGGTGACATCCGTCGCTTCAACGAGGAATTCCACATCGCCCAGGCGCAGGGTTTGGCCGACCCGCAGAACGGCTTCCTTGACCGGCGCGTCGTTGACGAACGTGCCGTTGGTGGAATCGCAGTCACGCAAAAGCACGGCGTCGGCCGTGAGGATAATTTCGCAATGCGCGGAAGAAATGGTGGGGTGGTCAACTGGGAAATGATTCTCCGGGTGGCGGCCGAAGCGGTTCACGCCCAAGTTCAATTCCAAAACCTCGGGTTCACCTGCGCTGTTTTTTTTCAGGAGACGCGCCATAACATTTGTGTGAGACAAGTGGTATGTACCAAGCGGCGGGCGGGGTGTCGAGGAACAATGACGCTGATTTCAAGCGAGGGGGTTTTGGGCGAAAGCGAAGGGCGCAACGATTTTCCCGGTGATGAGATGCTCCTGGATGATGCGTTCCAAAACATCCGGGGTACAGGAGTGGTACCAGACGCCTTCTGGATAAACGACGGCAATGGGGCCGCGCAGGCAGACCCGGAGGCAGTTGGCTTTGGTGCGGAAGACCAGCGGTTCGGGGCCGACAAGGCCGAGTTCCTGCAAGCGGCGCTTCAAAAATTCCCAAGCCGCAAGTCCCTGTTCCTTAGAGCAACATTTGGCCTCGGTCGGGTCGGCGCACAAGAAAATGTGGCGCTGGAATTTCTCCAACCCCAATCCCTCCGCCACGGTTTTTAAATCGTCTGCCATGTTTGGTTTCGTTGACAAGTCTTGGCGCGGGGCGGCCAAAGGCAAGCCCATTCAACTCGAACAATCCGAACGGGGCATAGCTTCACCCGGCCCTCGAAACGAGCGGCGCTCCGGGGGAGGGGCACGATGTGCCCATCCGAACTGGGAAGCTGAACCCGGGATAACGGCGGCGGGAAGTCCTGCCCGTCAGAAGGCCACGACGCGATAGAAGCGCTGGGGCGCGACGATGGGATCGGCAACCACCCGCTGCGACACGTTCGTGGCGAGGCCGGTGTTGGTGAGCAGATGCCATGGGCTGTCGGCACGGATGGTGTGAAATTCCACGGCGTAACTCTGGCCGGGCCAAGTGGTGAAGCGGAGTTGGAATTCGCTGCCCACGCGTTGCGCCGAATCAATGCGCGGCGGAACGAGGAATTGAATCTCCAGATTGGGATGGGCCCCCTGGTCTTCGCGTGAACCAAAATGCCGGGCGGTAAAGGGGGTGGGCTCGTCGTCACAGATCAGCATCCAGCCAAAGTTCGCCGGAGGATCGTTCACCCAGGCCTGAACGTCAGCGACCAGTTCGGGAGTGGACTCAAAGCGATACGCCTCGCCCGTGCCGTAAATGAATTGAAACGAACTTTCCGAACTCACGAAGTCCACATCGGCCGCTCCGCCCGGCGCGGTCCAGGCATTGGTCGGATAAAAACTGTGCGACCAGGTCGCTTCGCCGGCGGTGGCGGGCTCACCCTGGCCCGGTCGGGCCACGGCCACTTTGTCGCCTTCCCCCCACGGGCGCAACATGCGGTGCAGACCAAAGGCCGCGTTCGCCAACCCGTCGCCGGGTTCGGCCGTGACCGTTAGTTCAAGCACGACCGACTGGATCAACGTGTTGGTCGGGAGGCTGGTAAGATCAAACTGGTAGAGGCCCCGGGTCCGAAACGGATTCTGGATGTGGCCCGAGATGACAGACGCCTGGCCGCCGTTGTTATGCGAAGGTTCGATCTCGAGCAACGACGTGTCGGCGGAGGAACTGTTGGTAATCGAAACCGCGCCAGCCCGGAAGACCCCGCCACCGAGGGCGAGCAACAAAATTAGTTTATAGGTGCTAACCAATGTTAGTTGGTTTCTGGACGACCGTTCGCGTGCGCTACCAATTGCTAGAGCAAGCCGGGTTCGCCGCGAATTTGAACGCCATCTATACTCGAAGTGCCACCTGCGAGCAGGTTCTCACCGGGATTACCATAGCCTGGAATGATCCGGTTCAGTTGATTTTGCGTCGCCCCCAGGTGCTTGCGGATGATTTCGCCGAGGACGGACCGGTAGTCAGTGGAGCGGCGAAGATATCCCGCCGCCACGGGCAGGCCATTGTTGGCAATTGGAAGTCCGGCGGCGTACATCGTGTTGCAAGACGCCAGACTGCTCGCGCGCGTCCCGGTAATCCACGGAATGCTATCAGCGGGGCTGCATCCGAACACGCCGGACCCGTTGCCCGAGCCGTAGGCTTTGATCCCGCCACCCGCCACGTACATGGCACTCGCCTCGGCGTGATCGGTCCCGGCATTGGAGTTCTCCACCGCCGTGCGCCCGAATTCGGAGAAAGTCACGACGACGACATCCTTCCAAGCCGCTTTGTCCGCGTATTGCGAAAAGTATTTCTGCAGCGCATACATGGACCAGCCGACGGTCTGCAGCAGACTGGCGTGACTGCCCGTCGCCCCGCCTTGGGTTTGGTGGGTGTCGAAACCGCCGAGTTCCGTCCCCGCAATGACGGCGTCGGTTTTGTTCAAGATCATCGCGGCGGCTTTGAGATTGGTGAAGAACCCGTACTGGCTGGTCGGGACGGTGTATTTGGCCTGGGCGGCCGTGTTACTGCCGTGCAGCGCGTACCCCCCGTTCTTCGCATTGGTGGTGGGGAACAGATAGTAAGGCGCGGTGTCGCCGTCCGTGTTGACGTTGTCAAGGAACGTGTTACCGGCTTCGGTGAAATCAAGGCCGCCAAAAATGCGCAACGTGTTGCTCATGTTTTGATACTGCAATTCCAGCAAATCGCGATTGCGCTTGGCGGCAAAGGGATAATAATTGCCGCCCGCCATGGCATTGAACGCCTTGTTATTGCCGTCCGTGGTGTTGGGGACACCGAGCAGGTCATACCGGGTGGGACTGGTCAGGTTCGTCATGGCCGCCAGCGAGCCGCGGAGGAGGAGGGGCAGCGCCGATTGGACGGAAATAGCCGTGAGCGGCGACGTGTTGGCCAGGCCCGATTCGATCATGGTGCGGTAAAAAATTCCATCCTTGGACAGATCGTTGTTCGGGTTTCCGTTCTCCCAATAGTTTTGCGAGTCGAAATGCGAACGCGATTGTTTGGGGTAGGCCACGCGATGGATGAGCGCCAGGTCGCCCGCGTTGTAAACCGGCGCCAGAAACTTCAGGCCGGGATGCAGCGCCGCAAAGCCGTTCCCGAGCCGGATGCCCTTGTTATACCAATAGGTGTTGAAAGCGGGATCCCCGATCGTCGGGGAGCTGACCGGGAAATCGCACGGCCCGGTGAGGGAATAATCAATCGCGTCTTTCGGAATTTCGATGCTGGAGCGGATCGCCGCGTATTCCGGATCCTGGATGGGAATGATGTTGTTGAGCCCGTCGTTCCCGAACCGCAGCCACACAAACAGGACTTTCTTTCCGTTCAGACCGATGTTGCCCTCGGCCAGGGCGCGTTTGACGACGAACGGAATGTCCACCAGCGTTGACAGCGCGGCGGCGAGGCCCGTTTTGACGGAACGGTCGAGAAACGACCGGCGGGAGAGGACGTTGAAGTTGCGCATAAATTTATTGTTCCTGGAATCGTTGAAAGCCCATCAGCATCGAAACCATGCCGCGCACGCGGGTGTCGTACGTGGCGCTCGTGTTCGGCTGACCGGTGAACGCCGACGCGGTCACCCCGTCATCAAGGGTATTGAGGAAATTGACCGCGGCGCTCCGGTAGAGCGTCAGGTTGCCCTTGCCTTCACCCGGGTACAGGATGCTGAGAAAGTAATCCGCCACGTCGCCGGCGGTGTTCCAGCTTCCGGCGGGCAGTTTCTTTTTGAGCAGCGCCACCGGATCGCAAACGTTGTTGCCCGCGTCGTCACCCGTGCCGGGGGTGAGAAACGCCTGAACGAACCGGATGCGTTCCACCAGGGTGCCCGCGCTGATCCAGGGCGGGCCATTCTCCGGATAACCGTC
>JANYBF010000009.1 GCA_025360895.1 Verrucomicrobiota bacterium | reverse complement strand
ATTCATGCTTCATCCCGACGTTAATGCAGCAACTGTCGCTTTTTGTACATTTTATTCGCCAGATATCTTTGCTCCTCTCACCCGCCTTTAACCGCACCCGTCCGTCATAGTCATTCACCAGATATAAAGCCGCCGGATGCGGAATCCGACAGGAATACCAAAACTTTGCTCGAAAAATCTAAACCCGGGCGGGTCTCCCCTCAATCAGATCGCGAAGTCGTTGTATTCCGGCTTCACGACTTCCAGCGGCGGGAACAACATGCCCGCCGCCACAGTTGCGTTGGTGCCTTGTTCAATAAGAATGAACGAACCGGTCAGGCGGTTGGTGGTGTAACCGTCGTACACGATGGGTTTCGCCGTTTTAAGGCGGATGACGCCAATGTCATTCGCGCGAAATTCGGTCGGCCCGGCTTCGAGGTCCAAGGTTTCCATGTTGATCCGGCCTTCGATCTGGGTCACGACGGCTTGAACGGTCTGCGGGCCGTATTTGAGGAAATACTTTTTGCTCGCTTGCAGCGGACGGATGCTCATCCAACAAATACGCGCGTGCAACTCGCTCCCCATGCCGGGCAATAGTTCAAGGCCAACGATCATGTCGCCGCGACTGATATCAATGTCGTGCTCCAGGCAAATCGTCACGGATTGCGGGCAAAACGCTTCATTCAACGAACCATCGTAAGTCCAGATGTCTTTGATCGTGGTTTTGATACAGCCGGGCAGCACGGCAACTTGTTGTCCCTTACGCACGATGCCGCTGGCGATCTGTCCGCTCACGCCACGGAAATCATGCAGCGTTTGGTCGGTCGGATTGTTCGGACGATTGACCCATTGCACCGGGAAGCGAAACGCGTTGAGATTCCAATCACTCGCGATGTGGACATTTTCCAAATGGGCGAGCAGCGGTGGGCCTTCATACCATGGCGTGTGCTTCGAGGCGTCCACGACGTTGTCGCCGTTCAGCGCACTGATCGGGATGAACTTCACATCGCGGAACACGTCGAGCTTGGGCAGGAAATCTTCGATCTCGTCGCGGATTTCCTGAAAGCGTTCCTGCTTCCAATCCACCAGATCCATCTTGTTGATCGCGATGACCAGATGCGGAATCCCCAGCATCGCCGCGATGAACGTGTGCCGGCGCGTCTGCTCAATCACGCCCTGCCGCGCGTCCACCAGCACGATGGAAAGGTTCGCCGTGCTCGCGCCGGTGACCATGTTGCGCGTGTATTGCACATGCCCCGGTGTGTCGGCGACGATGAACTTCCGTTTCGGCGTGGCAAAGTAACGATACGCGACGTCAATCGTGATGCCTTGTTCGCGTTCAGCGCGGAGGCCGTCGGTGAGGTTGGCAAGATTGATCTGGCCGCCGCCGGTGATGTCGGCGGATTTTTCCAACGCTTCGACCTGATCTTCCATCAACGACTTCGAATCGTAGAGCAAGCGACCGATGAGCGTGGACTTGCCGTCGTCAACGGACCCACAGGTGTTGAAGCGTAGGAGTTCGATAGCGTGTTGCGTGTTAGGCATGTTTTTGAAAACAGTTCAGTCAATGTTCGGAACCTTGGCGAGAATTTCGTCCAACTTCGCGCGGGTGCCATGGATCGCTGTCCAGTGGTGGATGTAGTTCCAGTCGAGGGTGGCTCTTTTCACTGCAATGACATCGTGAATATCTTGAACGTCTTTCGGGCGCAACCATCGCAGTTTAGTGACAACAACATCCTCAGCGGTGAGAACACATGTTTCCTGTCCGTTGAATTGGATCACTTGACGCCGCTGAAACCGCTCCAGGTCGAAAGCATCCCGACTCAGGAGAAACAATTCAGTTTTGAACTCAGTGTCTTTATGAATGAGCACATGTCTGAACGTACCGGTGTTGGTTTCAAAGGTGGTCTGTAGGTCGAGAGAAAATTCAGATCCCAACTCAGCCTCAAAGCGATTGAGTCCCGCTGGATCAACCGCCAGGACAATGTCTGCATCCTTGGTTGACCGGGGAAACGCGTGAAAGTTTCTGGCAAACGATCCCACCATGACATGCGGCACTCCGCTGCGACGCAATGCCGCAACTACAAGAGTTGTGATTTCCAATGAATCAGCCATCAGCTTGCAACCTCCAGTCTTCGCCCAAGCTCCAGGCGCTGACGCAACGCCAACCGCAACTCCGCGTCAGTCGCCTGGGGCATCTCCGCCCTCAATCCCGCGAGGGTGATGGTACAGGCGTAGTCAAAAAGCCGAGGGCCATCGAGAATGCGCTCCTCGGGCGGCGTCCGCCGCGCCCGTAACACGCTCTCTCGATAAAGCTCGTCAGCCAAAGTTTGAAATTCGTTGCTCATTCTCTGTGGCTTAGAAATACCCCGCCTTTTTGCGATCTTCCATCGCGGCTTCACTGGCCTTGTCGTCAGCGCGGGTGCCGCGTTCGGTGACGCGCGCCGCCGCGACTTCACCGATGATGTCGTCCACGCTGTCGGCGGGTGACTCGATCATGCCGGTGCTGATCATATCCGCGATCGTGCGCACGCGGACGACCAATTTCTTGATCGGCTCGGTTGGCTTTGGACGCGCGCCCGCAAATGAATCGGGCTTGGTGGTATCGGTGTGAGGCGGCGGAACGGGAATCCATTGACCGCCGCGACGGAAACATTCGCGCTCGTGGCTGAAATAGATCGTCGGTACGGTGAGTTGCTCGCGCTTGATGTATTGCCAGACGTCCATTTCGGTCCAGTTCGAGAGCGGGAACACGCGCATGTTTTCACCGGGATTCACGCGGGCGTTGTAAAGATTCCAGATCTCCGGGCGCTGCGCCTTGGGATCCCATTGACCGAAACTGTCACGGAAGCTAAAGAAACGTTCCTTGGCACGCGCCTTCTCTTCGTCGCGCCGCGCGCCGCCGATGGCGCAGTCGAATTGGAATTCCTCAATCGCGCCCAGCAACACGGGAATCTGCAGCTTGTTACGACTGATTTCGCCGGGCGCGGGTGTCGCATGACCTTTGGCAATCGCTTCGTCCACGGTGCGCACGATGAGTTTCGCCCCGAGTTCCTTGGCGCGGCTATCGCGGAATGAAATCAGCTCCGGAAATTCATGACCGGTCTCGACGTTGAGAAACGGCATCGGGATGTCTGCCGGGCGAAACGCTTTCTCCGCGAGCCGCAGGAGGCAGATGGAATCTTTGCCGCCGGAAAAGAGCAACGCCGGCCGCTCAAACTCGCCAGCGACCTCACGCATGATGTGAATCGCTTCCGTCTCCAGATACTGCAAATGGTCGAGGTGATAGCTGCTCATGAAAAGGGGATTGGGTCTGGCATCTGGGTTCTGGGGTTGTTCATCGGTTGCCTAACGAGCGGATCAAGCCGCTGATGAGTTTGCCGGATTGGACGCAAAGTTGAAGGAGACTTGTTTGTTCGGTTGTAGAGATAAATTTGTTGTCCAGCAGCACATAGCGCATGGAGCGAACTTCACCGCGTGAGCGGCGCGCGATGTTATAAGCCTGGCGCTTCTCAGCCATGTGCAAGCTTTCCCAGCCTTCCGCGACATTATTCATTACGGAGACTGCCGCGCGCTGAAGTTGGTCGCGCAATCCAAAATCTTTCGCCAATGGCCCACGCTGACAGAGCGCATAGACTTCGTTCGTCAACATCCGCGCTGACTTCCACGCTTCCGAATTCTCAAAAGGCTCGCCCATGTGTCGTATTGGGGGCTGGGGTTCTGTCCCTAGATGCTAGACGCCAAACCCTATCCCCTCATTTTTTCGCCGCCCCACGCCGCGTGCAGCCCGCACTCGCGTTTCTCATCCGCCTTGGCGGGATCAAAATAATCCCACTCGTTCGGCAGGTTGTGTTGCTTGAGATAAGCTTCCATCTCCGCATCGCTCCAATAGAACACTGGGCTGACCTTGATGGTGTTGAAATTCGTATCAGCGACCAGGATGTCGAGGCCGGCGCGATTCGGGTTCTGTACCTTGCGCAACGCGGTGAGCCAGATGGTCGGCGCGAGTTCCTTCATGCCGCGCATAAACGGCTCGAGCTTCATCACCGCGCTGAAATCTTTGATGCGTCGCTCGTTCTCCGGCGTCGGGTCAGGTGCGCCACCGTAAGCGGCGTCATAATGCGCCGCAGTGACGTTGGGCACAAAAGCCTTCACGTTCAGCTTGAGTTGCTTTTTCAATGCCTCGGCGTGCTTGTAAGTCGCGGGGCGATTGTAACCGTGATCGGCCCATAACACCGGGATACCCGGCTGCGCTTGCGTGGCAAGATGCAAGATCACAGCCTCGTAAGGACGATAATTCGTCGAGACAATGGCGCGACCGTTCGCTTGGGCGATGGCCCATTTCACGATGTCGAGCGCGGACTTGTTACGTAGCTCAACGTTGGCTTTCGACACTTCCTCTGGTGTCATTTTGCTTTTTCTCCTTTCGCGGCAATGTCCTTCGCCGAACGAAGCGGCTTGGCGTGCCGCTTTTCATATTCCACGCGGAAGCTTTCGAGCAGCGGCAAATCGTTCAAATCCTTTTGCCGTCCGCTGGCACGCTTGCTCGCGATGATGTCGCGCAGATTGGCGACGTGAAAAATCTCCACCGTCACACTTCGTTGTTTTGCCTCGGCAAAACTGGCGATGCCGTCCGGCGCAAAAACCAAGTCCACATCGAACGGCCCGGTCTTGATCTGCACGAAGTCCCGGCCCGCGACGATTTCCCGTTCCAGTTCGGTGCTGATTTCAAAATCAAGCGTGCGCAACGCGGCGGCGATGCGGCGGCCATTCTCCGGCGTGCGCGCGGGAAAAATATCCACGTCCTGCGTCGTGCCCGGAAACCCCAGCAGGATTGCGCCGCTCTTGCCGAGAAAAAGATACTCGACGCCCGCCTGGTTGAAAGCACGGGCGATTTCCTCGGCCTGAAGGGGATGAAATTCCGGACGGCTCATTTTGTCGCGGGCTTGAAGCCCAAATACTCCGGCAGGTTTTCCGCGCACCAGGCGCGATATTCCGCCATCGTGCCAAACGCCCGCCACGGCGCGTCATCGAGCACCGGCTTGTGAACGCGGTTGAATCCGTATTTCATGCGAACTGCCAACGGACGGTCAAGCTGACGGCGGCACTGTTCGCGGAACTCCTGCCCCGATGTGTCTTCGGGCGTGGACTTGTGCCGCGACTCGGCGTTGGCTTTGGTGATTTGATCTGGAGTCCTCATGGTTAAATCAATTGCTCCTCAACGTTTGGGAAAACTGCTCGTCGGTGGCGGCATCGGGTTGGTATTTTGCAACAGATCAACCAGTCCCCGATGATACACAAAAATCAAAACCGCGCCCGTAACAATAAAAGTGAGTGCTGGCAATGCCAGCGAAGCGGAACCGAAGCGCACTTCGGAGAGTTGCCCCAACCAGCAGCCGATGCCGAATGCTGCCACGACCATTATCAAAAATCGCAGCTTCCATCCTTCGATCTGCCGATGCCTAATCCAATGGCCGATCATCACCCCGATGTCCGTCATCATGCCGGTGACGTGCGTCGTGCGGATCATCAGTCCGCAATAGCTGCTGGACATCGCGTTTTGCAGACCACAGGCCATCGCCACAGCGGGCAAGCCCAGCCGATGTTTGTGCATGAATAAATAAGTCGCCGCGCCCAGCAAGCAACCTTCCACGATCATGGCCACACCGTAGCGTCGTCCCGGAATCAATTTCCACGCGCCGATGATGATTCCATTCAAAGCGGCGCCGAGCAAAAATCCGAGCACGATGGTGAACGAGGAAAACGCGTCCGGCCAACTGGCCTTGGCGACATCCATGCCGGAATGTGAAACCGCACCCGTCATGTGACTGACCGGCGTGTGGAAGAATCCGAGCGCGATGGAATTGATGAAGCCCGCCGCCCCCGCCAACGCAATCGCCCCCAACGCGAGAAAGCGCACCTGCTTGAAAGCATTGTGCTTCTCGATGGGTTGGGGATGCGAGTAAGGCATGGTTTCTAAATCAAAAATATATTCTTCGCGTCGGCGTCAGTCGTTCAACCCAGTTCAATTTCAAAATATTCTCCCGGCTTTATTGCATCCAACTTCGCGCGAATGGACGAAGTGATTTGCCGCAAAGCCTTCAACTTGTTCGTCGGCAAAACCAGAATGGCGATCTTCCGCCCGGCGAGATTTTGCTGGTAGCGCAAATTCTTGTCCGCAGTCACGAAAACATCGAAGCCCGCTTTTTCAGCAGCAGTAATTAGATCGCCATTTTCCAGTTCTGCCCAGCCTTGGAATTGCGCGGTGAACACCTCGTGCCCCGGCAGTTCTTGCCGAAGCGGGTGCGGCATGTTCACGTCGAAAAGGATTTTCATGCCGCCAGCAGCATGGATTTCTTCGCGTGCTCCAACACCGCCTGCGCCTGCGCACGAGAGACGATCGGAAATGCTTCTAACCACTCGTCCAGACTCACCCCGTCCTCCAGATTTTCAAACAAACTGTCAATCGGCATCCGCGTTTTGTAAAAGCACGGGGCGCCGCTCATCCGTCCGGGGTTGATCCAGATCAACGGATTTTTCTCATCGGGCAGCAACGTGTCTTTGTTCATGTGATGAAAGTTAGCACAACCGCCGCGCGCCACACAACGTCGGGCAAGGCCACGCCGCAAGCGCAGACTTATACTTCAACTCGGCGTTGGTTTTGGCGATTTGGTCAGCGTTCATTTTTGTTCTAGTATTGAAAAATCTAAATCGGTCTTAATCTTGAAACCTTCCTTTGTTACGGCAACAATGTCGTCCAAGAGAAAAATCGTGCGGAGCAAACAACGTCGAGCACCTTCTCTCAAAATTTCTTTGTGAACCCCTTTGCTTGCCAGGTTTTGAATGCTTTCAACTTGGCTAACGAACAAATCCCAACTCCCAATGATAATGCCGG
>JANYBF010000663.1 GCA_025360895.1 Verrucomicrobiota bacterium | reverse complement strand
TTTTGAAGAACTCGTGTGCCCCAGTTTGCCGGGTTAAGAATTCCCCGAAGCGCGGAAACATAGCGGAGAGTGCAAACAATGGCCTCACCGGCACTGGATTAATGATCACTTCTGGCAAGTCAGCATTGATCGCTCGAATCAAAGCCCGCGCTACAGCACCAGGCTTCGAGGTCCCCAAGAGCATCGGAGCCGAGTAGCCGGTTTGTTTCTTCAAGTTTTCGTATATGCCCGCCTCCACAAACCCAGGGCAAATCACCGAAGCACTGACTCCACTCCCGCGATAAGTGGCTCGCAGCGACGAGGTGAAAGCGATCAAACCCGCCTTGCTTGCCGCATATGGCTCCTGGTAAGCCGGGCCAGCTTTGCCCGCCAATGAAGAAACATTTACCACATGTCCTTGACCGCGCCGCAACATCTCCGGCAGCACCAAGCGCGTTAACACCATCGGCGCTTCCAAGTTGACTCGAAGGATATCTTCGATGTTTTGCTCTGATAGGTCATCATAAGCGGAGGTAAATTCCACCCCCGCGTTGTTTACGAGAATGTCAACCTCGCCGAATTCCTTGTGAACAAAGTCCAATACGGAACGTCTTTGCGCCGGATCTCGAAGATCAGCTGAGAGGAAGGCCGCCCGCACCCCTTGCTGCTTCAGCCGCTGGCACAATATCTCCAACTCCGCACCCGGGTAAGCAACCAAAGCCAGCTTCACCTTTTGTTCCGCCAGTGCATCTGTGAAGAAATTACCCAAGCCACCGGATGCCCCAGTCACCAATACCGTTTGACCAGCCGAAATGATCATGGGAACACAACTAACCGATTCGAAGGACAGCGCACAATGTTTATTTGAAGGGTGTTTTCTGGCGTGCTTTTTGTCACACATGTTTGTATCCTTGAAAATAATCAGCACCGGCTTGCAGGATGCCGGGTAAACGACCGCATGAAGCGGCAATTCGACTAGCAGCTTGATTGTAACGTATGTCCGCTCGCAGCCAGCATCGAACCGAAGGTCCCGTCGAAGGGTTGAACCTCGCCCGCTCCCTGCGCGACTGCCTCGCGTCCGGCGTGCTCGTGATCAACGACCGCGAGCAAATCGTTTTCGCCACGCCTGAAGTTGAACGGTTTCTTCACCTCGCGCCCTTCAGCCTACAGTCTTCAGCCCTCAGCCTTCGGCCAGCTTCGCTGCTACCCGGCCCGCTCCAGAGCGTCGTGCGCGAAGTCATCGCCGGAAAGACCACCATTATCCGGGAGCAACTGACGCTGACGTTGACAGGCAAACACTCCCGGAATTTCCACGTCACTGCCCAACCGATCCAGCGCGATAGCGGTTCATTGGAGGTTGTGGTCGTCCTCAGTGACGTGACCAGTTTCAACCGACTCGAACAGCAGATCACCCACCTCGACCGACTCGCCACCCTCGGCACGCTCTCCGCCCACATGGCCCACGAGATCAAGAATGCCTTGGTACCGGTAAAAACGTTCGTGGATCTGTTGCTGGAAAAACATCGCAACGAAGAACTCGCTACCATCGTCATCCGGGAAATGCGCCGCCTCGGTACCATCATGCACCAGATGCAGCGCTTTAGCGGCAAGGAGCGTTCCGCCCACGGCCCCGTGCGCTTGCACGACGTACTCGAGCATTCGTTGCACATGGTGCAGCACCAGCTCACGGGCAAATTCATCTCGCTCAACCGCTCCTTCAACGCCACGCCCGACGCCGTGCATGGCAATGACCATCAGTTGGAGCAGGTTTTCGTGAACCTCCTCCTCAACGCAGTTGAAGCTTCCAGCCCCAAAGGTTCGCTCACCGTCGCCACGGAATTGGTCCCCGCGACATCTCCGCACCCCGGCCAACCGCATGTGCGAATTACCGTCGCCGACACTGGCATGGGCATTGCCGTGGAAAATCTGGATCGCCTGTTCGAACCGTTCTTCACCACCAAGCAAGACGGCACCGGCCTCGGCTTGCCGATCACGCGCCGCATCATTCACGAGCATCAGGGACACATCACCGTACAGAGCGAACCAAACAAAGGCACCACCTTCAGCGTTCTTCTCCCCGCTGGCGACCAGGCCCGTTGAAGCCGGGCCATGAGCCAACGCTTCAAAATCGCCATCCTCAGCGACATCCATTACGCCGGCCCGACCGAACGCACGGCCGGCGACGATTACGAAACCCGCGACATCCACCCTCCCTGGCTCCGCTTCGCGCTCCAACTCTATCGCGAACATGTGTGGATGCGGTATCCGCTTCAGCAAAATCCGCAACTCGATCGCTTCCTGGCCGGGGTTGGCAGTGTGGATTACGTCATCGCCAACGGCGACTATGCCTGCAACGTCGCCGCCGTCGGTCTGAGCGACGATGCCGCCATAGAGAGTGCGCAGGAATGTCTCGGCAAACTGCGGGCGCGCTTCGGCGGGCAATTGCGGGCGAATTTCGGCGACCATGAACTGGGCAAATTCCGACTCCTAGGCACGCGCGGCGGACTGCGGCTCAAGAGCTGGCAGCGTTGCCGCGAAGAACTCGGCCTCGAACCCTTCTGGCGGCTCGACCTGGGTGATTATGTCCTGTTCAACTGCGTTTCCACTCTAGTCGCCCTGCCCTTGTTTGAAACCGACCTGCTGCCCGCCGAAAAGCCCGCGTGGCAGCAGCTCCGGGAACAACATCTCGCCGAAATCCGCGCCACCTTCCACGCGCTGCGGCCCGACCAGCGGGTGTTGTTCTTCTGCCATGATCCCACAGCGCTCCCGTTTCTCTGGGGGGACGATTGCGTGCGGGAAAAACTCCCCCAAATCGAACGCACCATCATCGGCCACCTCCACTCGCCGCTCTACTTGCGCCTGAGCAAACTGCTAAGCGGTATGCCGGTGATGCGTCGCTTCGGTCATTCGGTCCGCCGCATGAGCACCGCGCTGAACGAAGCGCGGTGCTGGCGCGATTTCCGCGTGCTACTGTGCCCTTCGCTCGCCGGCATTGACCTCCTCAACGACGGCGGTTACTACACCGTCGAACTTGATGCCGAGGCCCAAACACCCGCGCGCTTTCAGTTCCACGCGCTTCCCCGCTGAGGCAATTGTTGGCGCGGGAACAAAATTCTTGTCAATCCCGGAAGGCAGCCTTTAGTCTGCGCCGGTATCACTTAGCCCCATGACCTACCCCAAAATCACTTTACCGCAATTGCTGCAACAGACCGCCGTGAAATCGCCCGGGCACGCGGCGTTGATCTACTTCGGGGCAAAGATTTCCTACAGCCAACTCCAGGATCATGTGAACCGTCTGGCGGCGGGGTTGCAGGCTATGGGCGTCAAGAAGGGTGATCGTGTGGCGTTGCTGCTGCCCAACTGCCCGCAGTTTGTGATCAGCTACTTTGGGGCGATGCAGGCCGGCGCGATTGTCACGGCGACGAGCACGATGTACACGGCGCGGGAGATTACCCACCAGTGGAACGACGCGGGCGCAACGGTTGTGATCGCCGACCGTCGGTTGTACCCGGTGATCAAAGCCGCGCTGCCGCAACTGACTTCCGTGCGACATAATATTCTCACCGGGGCACGGCAGTATTACCCGCGCCCGTTCCAACAGTTTTGCAAGCTCCTGAAGGCATCCGCGCGGGTCAGGCCTTCAACTCGCTCGAAGTTCGGTGCTAAAAACGCAGCTCAAACAACGGGGCCGGCGCTTCACGAATGGGAAGCGCTCTTGAGCGTCTCCCCCAAGCCGCAGCCCACCGGCCTGAAGCCCCCGGACATCGCCTGCCTGCAATACACCGGCGGCACCACCGGAACGTCCAAAGGCGCGATGCTCACGCACGCCAATCTGGTGATCAACGCCTACCAAGCCAGTAGTTTGCTGACGCGGGGTGGCAATGGCAACGAGGTGATGATCGCCGCGCTCCCCCTGTTTCACATTTTCGCAATGACCTGTGTGATGATTAGTTCGATTGAGATCGGCGGCACCGTGGTCGTCCTACCGCGCTTCGAACTTCGGGCCGCTCTGAATGCCATCCGCAAGTATCGGCCGACGATGTTTCATGGCGTCCCCACCATGTATGTCGCGTTCAACAGCGTGCCCGGAGTTGAGCGTTACGGATTTAATTCGCTGCGAATGTGCATGAGCGGTGGCGCCGCGTTGCCGGTCGAGGTCCGGCAGAAGTTCGAAACTTTGACCGGTGGAAAGCTGGTGGAGGGCTATGGCCTGACCGAAACCTCCCCCGTCACGCACGTCAATCCGCCGGAAGGTTCGCCCAAGGTGGCGAGCATCGGCCTGCCCATTCCCGACACGCAAACGCGCATCATGGATCTGGAAACCGGCACTCGCGAAGTGCCCGTGGGTGAAGTCGGCGAAATCACCATTCGCGGTCCCCAAGTGATGAAAGGGTACTGGAACAAGCCAGAGGAAACCGCGTTGGTATTGCGCGCCGGTTGGCTCTACACCGGCGACATCGCCCGAAAGGATGCCGATGGTTACTTCTATATCGTGGACCGCAAGAAGGACATGATCATTGCGGGCGGCTTCAACATTTATCCGCGCGAAGTCGAGGAGGTTTTGTTCGAGTGCCCGACAATCCAGGAAGCGGCGGTGATTGGGGTCCCCGACCAGTATCGAGGCGAGACGGTCAAAGCCTTCGTCGTCCTGAAACCGGGCGTCGCGACCACCGCCGAAGAAATCATCGCCTTTTGCCGCGAGCGCATGGCGGGCTACAAAGTTCCGCGCATGGTGGTGTTCCGGGATTCATTGCCAAAGTCCGGCGTGGGCAAGTATCTTCGCCGCGAGTTGCGAAATCTTTAGTCGGTCAGGTGAGGCGAGGATTGAACGCCCCAAACTCCGGCGCCACCGCCGCCTCGTCAGAAAAGCTCACAAAGAAATATGCTTAGAATCCGAAAAGCCGCCGTCATCGGGGCGGGGAACATGGGCGCGCAAATTGCCGCGCATCTGGCCAACGTCGGAATCCCATCGCTCCTGATGGACATCGTTCCGACCGAACTCCTGCCCGAGGAACAAAAGCGCGGGCTGACGTTGCAAGCGCCGGAGGTGCGGAATCGCGTCACCAAAACCCTCTTCGATCGTGCCAAAAAACTTTCCCCGGCACCGCTCTTCGTGCCCGAGGCCGCCAGCCTCGTCCGCATCGGCAACGTGGAAGACAACCTGGCGGAAATCAAAGACGCGGACTGGGTCATTGAGGCGGTCCTGGAGCGCATGGATTTGAAACTGGCCATCCATGCGAAGATCGCCGCGCACGCCCGGCCCGATGCCCTGGTCACCACCAACACCTCCGGCCTGTCCATCGCCGGGATGACGAAGGGTCTGCCGCTCGAATATCGCCGCCGGTTTTTCGGCACGCACTTTTTCAACCCGCCGCGTTACATGCGGCTGCTCGAACTCATCCCGACGCCCGACACCGACCCTGCCCTGCTCAAGGCGTTCGGCGGGTTCGGCGAAGCGGTCCTAGGCAAGGGCATCGTTCTGGCCAAGGACACGCCGGGGTTTGTGGCCAATCGCATCGGCTGTTTCGACATGCAACAGGTGGCCTGGCTGATGATCGAGGAAGGGCTGGGCATTGACGAGGTGGACGCGCTCACGGGGCCGGCCATCGGCCGCCCGAAGAGCGCCACCTTCCGGCTGGGCGACATCGTCGGCATTGATCTGATGGCGCAAATGGGCCGCAACCTGCGCGGGTTGCTCCAGCACGATCCGCAGATCGCGGTCTTCCGCCCGATTGAATTTATCGAGGACATGGTCAAGCGCGGCTGGTGGGGCGAGAAAAAAAGCCAGGGCTTTTATCAGCGCGTGAAGACCGACAAGGGGCGCCAGATTCTCACGCTGGATTACAAGACGATGGAGTATCGGCCGCAACAGAAGCCGCAGTTCGCCTCGCTGGAGACGGTCAGCAAAATTTCCAACCGGGCGGAGCGCATCCGCACGTTGTGCGCCGCCACGGACAAGGCCGGCGGCTTCGCGTGGAAACATCTCAGTTCGGTGATCTGTTACGCCGCCGACCGGCTCACGGAAATCGCCGACGACGTGGTCACGGTGGATAACGCGATGAAGTGGGGCTACAACTGGGAACTCGGGCCGTTTGAGATGTGGGACGCGTTGGGAGTGCGGGAGACCGTGGAGCGGCTTGCGAAAGAAGGCCGGGCCGTTCCGGCCATTGTCCGCGACCTGCTCGCCGCCGGCAAAACATCCTTCTACGAAGAACGCGACGGCCAACGCTCGTTCTTTGACCTCGCCCAACGCGCCTACGCCACCGAAATTGAAGCGTCCAAGGTCATTCATCTTTCGCGGCTGCACAAAGCGAACAAAGTCGTGCGCAACAACGCGGGCGCGAGCCTGGTTGACTTGGGCGACGGCGTGGCCGGTCTCGAATTTCATACCAAGATGAACGTGATCGGCAGCGATCAGTTGGGCATGTTGAAACAAACGCTGGAGGAAGTGAGCCGGAATTTCGCCGGCCTCGTCATCGGCAATCAGGGGC
>JANYBF010000659.1 GCA_025360895.1 Verrucomicrobiota bacterium | reverse complement strand
AACGGTTCGAGCTACGTGGCGCAATATACGAATCGCTTCGTGTATGACGGGTGGAATCTTATGGCGATTCTGAAGCCGGATCTGAGCCTGCTGACTGCCTTCACTTGGGGACTCGACCTGAGCGGCTCTTTGCAAGGCGCGGGTGGCGTGGGCGGATTATTAGCGGTCAGCGATGCCGTGAATGGCGTTCACTTCTGTGCTTACGATGGGAACGGGAACCTAGCCGCGCTGGTCAAAGCCAGTGACGGCACGGTCTCGGGCAATTGGGAGTATGGACCATTTGGAGAGGTGCTCCGGCAGTCGGGCCTGATGGCCAAGGCGAATCCATTCCGCTTCTCGACGAAGTATCAGGATGATGAAAGTGATAATCTTTACTACGGCTACCGCAGTTACAATCCAACCATTGGAAGGTGGCTGAGCAGGGATCCGATTGAGGAAGATGGCGGACTTAATTTATGTGGGTTTGTTAGCAACGATCCGGTAAACGGGACGGACAAACTAGGCCTTTGGATGACCGGGGACCATGTTCTAGTGACGTACGCCGCGTTTCTTGGCGCATTGTTCCCTAACCAAGGCTCCGATTGCGCGGGAAATCTTCTCCCTCGCCTAATCCAGGCGAACCTTGAGCAGGATCGGTGGGGTAAATTTTTTGACTTAAAACGTCACTTCAATAGATGGCCGGGGCGTGACGCTAATGCGGCAAGAAATGACTATCAGGATTACCTTAAATTGGAGTCAAAGACATTCGACAATGCTTTGGCGGCTCCGAGCAAAGCAAACTGTCGAAAGGCGGCTAAAGCACTCGGACACTTGTCTCACTCGTGGCAGGATTTCTTCGCTCACGCAATTACCAGCGATGGAAAATGGAATGCCTGGACGGTCGGGAACACAGGCACACCTGATTATCTAGGTGACTTGTATCCGTCAAGCTATCCCGGCCAACACCCATGTTTTTGGGAGCCGGTTCATCACGGAAGCCCTGAGTATTGGTTACGTCTTGAGGCAGCACTCGATTTTACGACAGAAAAGTACCGAGTGAAGTTACCGCAGTGGTTGAGCGCGTGTGCATGTTTTTGTGGAAAGTAATCGCATGTTCCGTAATTCATTGATGTTAATGCGGGCGAGGGCATTAGCGTTTTCTGGACTTTGCTTTCTGGGACAATTGACTTTCACCGCAGCAGCGGACAATGATTCAAAGATCGTGTTCCGGCGCACGGACATCGATCTCAAACAGTATTCATTATCTACGGATGATTTCCCCAAAGTCGCCTTCTCCGGCGATGGGCAGATGTTGTGTGTGTGGTGGGGGTTGGGTAAAAGTCCGGTCAAGTTCCTCGTTTTCGATCTCGACGGAAAGAGTCTAAGTGGGTGGAAAAATACGAACCATATGGAATTCCTGCAAGAATTCCCAATGATCGCGTGGAGATGGACATCCGGGGAATTTGCACAAGGTGCGAATTTTGGTAGTGGTGAAGCGTTTAATTTTAATCGTGATCTTTCCCGAGGAGTGAGAATTGTGGTTCCAGCCAATAGGGCTAGTCCTGTCACAGCTGAAATGTGGAAGCTGTCAGAACCGAAACATAAATTGTGGAGCCAGCCATTACCCGGCAGTCGAGATGTCGTGGCCTATGCGACTCCAGTCGGCATTTTAAATGATTGGAACAATGGATCTGAGTTCATCAACTTGGATGGGCAACGGTGCGCCGAATTGGATCCTCAGACGGGAGAAATCAAGAGGACGTTTACGTTTGGACCGATTGAGACTGATGAGGAATCCAAACTGAAAGCCAAGAAATTTGGCGTGTCAGAGGATGAGGCTGATGCGGTGAAATTTTTCGTTGGAGAGAGAGCGTATGATGCAAAGCGCCGCTGGATTGCGTGTGGTTCGGGCAATGGTCAGCGCACAAGGGTCATTGATGTCGCTCGGCCCGAGAAGATTCTGTTTGAGGCCAATTCGAATGCGAACCCATTTCGACCGCGGGGTGGTAGTTGGAGAGTGGATCGTGTGGAGTTTCTGGCGGAAGGAAACTATCTGGTAACTGAGACGGTGTATTCGAGGCGCTTTGGCCCCTTTAAGTATTTAACTGAGGTTTTCGACACCTCATCTTGGCGGTCAGTCTGGGAGTCTAAGGACCCTAAAACCCACTCAGTCACACTGTCTCCAGACGGCAGGGCAATGGCATACGTACGCGGCACTACCGTGGTAATTTGTCCCTTTGTGACGAAGGAAGTAATCACCAAAAGTTCAAAGCCCTGACGCGGCAACGAGCGAAGTGAAATAATGAAGCCAAAGCAGCTAATGATGTTGACGTTGTTATTCCTCGGCATCTCGCTCAGTCGTGAGACGCAGGCGTTTTACGCCCCCTCCAGCAGCGATCCCATCGGTGAAAAAGGGGCAGCCAATCTAAACGATTTCGTCGGCAACAACGCCGTCAATAGTTCGGATTTCCTTGGCATGCTAAACACCATTCACCTCGGCTTCCATGGTGCAATGGTGTTCGACGGAAGGTGGATGATGGGCTTAGGCATACGGCCTGAACCTTGAACAATCTGGAGACTTAATAATGAACAATCCAAATCGCATGAAAACCAAGATCACAGTTGTATTTGCTGCCATCCTGACCAGTTTATTGTCTGTCTCGGCGCAGACGCAGCCAGCCAACTTTCGCTATGTTCCCGGCCAGGGTGAAGCCTTCTGGGTTACAAATCGGACGGAAAAGAACTTGTCGATCAGCCTCTCGCAGATTGAGATTCAAGTGGGCGCAGAGTGGCGAACCACTCAAAACTCATTTTGAGTCTCTCAAAAGTGAGCTGGCAATCACCGAGCGCCAAATCAGGGAACTTGACGAAACGTGGCGACCTGAACCGTTGAAGCCCAAGGCGGAAACCAAGATTGCGGAAATCCTGACCGCCAAGGGTCAACCGATGAGCACCGATGAAATCGTCGCGGCGGTCGGTGGGGTATTCAGCCCGTGGAAGATTAAGAACACACTGAAAAAGAAATCCACCGGCACAAAGGCGGTGTTCGCCGTGAATGACGGGAAATACACGGTCAAGGCGGCGGCTTAATCCACGTCTGACAATCACGACACCCTCTACAAAAAGTGGGACGAACTCCGGCACTACTGCCCGCCGCAGCCGGAACTGGTTCAGAAGGCGAAGGACCTGATATGGCGTCACGTTCCAAACCCTGACGCAAACGCTCCACAGGGTCAGAAGGACTGGACGATTATTAAACAATTGGACGCCATTCGGCCCAAGGTAATCATCGTTGGCACCAGCAAGGCAGATACAGCCAATTTCCGGCTCTGGGACACCTACCGATATTTCATCAGTTCCGCTGAAAACAATAATGTTCCGGGCCGCATCATAAAGTGTTTGGTCATTGACGATGCCGACCCAAAGAAGCGGGTTTTAGGAATCGCCGCAGTGGGTAGCGATGTAAACGCGATTGCTTGCCGTGACAAATACATCGGGTGGACGACTACGCAGAAATCCAGCGGCCAACTCAATCACACCGCCATCGCCGCAACAGTCATCCCGACTCAACCTTTCGGATTCAATTTTCTTGGCGGCAAACTTGTCGCCGCATTGGTTACGACACGCATCGTCCGCGATGAATGGCAGGCACGATATGGTGATGTGCTGGTGGGAATGACAACGACAAGCTTGTTCGGGTCGCCGTCAATGTATGACAGAATTCCCCGTTGGCGAAAGCTGGGATACGCAACCGGCAGTGTCCCGATTGTCCCTGACAAGGAGCTTTATTATTACTGGCGGCATTGGCTCATTGAGAACCGGAGCACGGAGTTTCAGAATATCACCGCAACCAAAGAGGGTCGCGGAGGCCCGGCAACGAGTGAAAAGCTTCGTGTTCTGAATTTGACTTTTGACTCCATTGGCGCTTCCCCGGGCAGTTTCAAACACGGCTTTCGGCGTGGGGTTTACTTTTCGTCTTTCTACGAAAACACGCGGGAATTCCTTTGCGGACAAATCCCTGAATCAAGATTGGTGCTCAAGCCAAGTATTCAAGCTGATGTGGAAGGCATAGTAAACTGGTGGCGACCACGGGCCGTTCAGAGATAAATAGCCCGTTGTTGATCCTCACCGAGCCAGTCGGCAGCCGGCTGGCTAACGCCGATGCGGTGAAGCGCGCTCGGGTGTTTCCATATCAGTTGTTGATGGCGTTCAAAGCGGCTGGAGGTGATGTGCTGAACTTGATTCGGGACGCGCTCCAGGACGCGATGGAAGTAGCGACGGAAAATGTGCCGCGCACCTCGGCCACAGCAACCAGCGCGATGACCTCGCGGCTCGACTCGAACTGTTGATCAGCGCCGGCAAGTTCCCCAAGTTCGAGGACAAGATCCGCCAGCTTGGTTCTTATGGTGGCGGCAATCATTTTGGCGAGTGCGAAGCCGTGCAGATTTCCGATAACGACCGCGCCCGCCGCGCGGCTGAAATATTCGGCTTGCGCGATGGTTGCGTGGCGTTTCTTTCCCACTGCGGTTCGCGTGGGTTTGGCTACGCGTTGGCTCAAGGTCAGTTCCAGACCTTGCAGAACAAGTTTGCGGCCTGGAGCATTCCGTTACCCGGCGATGACAAGGAATTGGTTTATGCTCCGCTCGGAACTCCCGAAGCCGATAACTACATTGACGACATGCTCATCAATCAGCTTGTGATCGAAGCGTTCCAGGAAATAATTCCCGGCACGAGCGGCCAGTTGGTGTATTTCATCAGCCACAACATTGCGCGCCGCGAAATTGTGAACAACCAGGAATGCTGGGTGCATCGCAAAGGCGCGACCCGTGCCTTTCCGACGAATCACTTCGCGCTCAAAGACACGCCGTTCTACGAAACCGGCCATCCGATCCTGTTGCCCGGAAATCCGACGGCCGGTTCGTGTGTCATGGTCGCTGATCCAGGTGCGGAGAAGAGTTGTTACAGTGTGAACCACGGTGCCGGGCGAGCGAAAGGTCGCAAAGCCGCGATCCGCGAACTCGATCAGAAAACCGTCGATGACGAATTCGTCGCGCACGACATCGTGACCAACTGTCGCACGTATCCAAAAGACGAAGCGCCGGCAGCCTATAATGATTTCAACGAAGTGTTGAAATCCGTGCGGCTCGCCGGCCTCGCCAGCGAAGTCGCGCGCCTCCGCGCCCACTTCGTTATCAAGGATTCGGATGACAGCTTGAAAGGCGCGGCATAACTGACGCAATGGGTGCAAGGCCGGATCACCTTTCACCCACACTCACCCCAGTAACGAGCTGCGCCTGGCAAAGTTACCCGGCGCGACGTCCACCCTGCGTTTGCCTTGCCCAGCGAGAGTTGCTTTACTCTGCGGAACGAATGAATCCGTTGGATCAACAAGCGGGGGATCATCTGGTTTGGTGGAAGGCTGTCGGTCTTGCCGTTGCGGCCGTGTATCTGCCATTTGTCGTCATGGCCAGTTACACGGTTCTGTTCGTGTCCTGTCCCCACTGCAAAACCGTCGCCTGGCAAATTCTGCCCATTGCTCCAGGCGTGGCGTCCGGTTTTCTGTTCCAGATGCACGTAACCCATCTGCGGACTGAATGGTCGTTCTGGATCACCTCGGCCGTCTTTGAACTCCTGGTGCTGGGCGGATTGTCATTCTTCATCCGGCGCGGCGGGCGTTGGCGAGTGGCGGCTATGATCACCGCATTCGTTGTTGCTTCCCTCCTCGCCGTGGCGGCGCTCGCAATCATCCGGGCGTGAATTTTTAACGCGAGTTCAGGTTGCGGCAGGTTCTCAACCGGCTACCTTGAGTTGATCGGGAGCTAGGAACAAAATGAACTTTTTTATTCAACGCAGCGAACTACGCGATCTTTACGACAAGGTCGCCGCCGGGGAACGCATTTCCGAAGGCGACGCGCTGCGGCTTTTTGAATCGAAAGACTTGAACGCTCTTGGGGCCATCGCCGATCTAGCGCGGCAGAAGAAAGTCGGCAACCGCGCCAGCTACATCATCAATCGCTACCTCAACTACTCAAACTACTGCATCCTGAGCTGCCAGTTCTGCTCGTTCGCGCGCAAGAAGCGCGACAAGGACGGTTTCGAGTTGACGATTCCGCAGATGGTTGAGAAGGCGCGCGAAGCGCTGAAGCTCGGCATCACGGAATTGCACATCGTCGGCGGATTGCATCCCTCGCTGCCGTTCAGTTACTACACGGACATGTTGAAGGCGCTGAGCGCGCTGAATGATGAGGGTAGCCGCCGAGGTAACGAGGCGGATTCGGCGCAAACCCAGGAAAATCCACCTCCTCACGTCGGTGGCTACGAGAAGAAGCCGCGCCTCCAACTCAAATGCTTCACCGCCATCGAAATCCTGCACCTCGCGTGGCTCGCGAAGAAGACCGTCGAGCAAACGTTGATTGAATTGAAAGCCGCCGGCCTCGAATCGCTCACCGGTGGTGGCGCGGAGATTTTCCGCAAGGAAGTCCGCAGCGCCATCGCCAAGGGCAAGGAATCTGCCGAGGAATACCTCGACGTTCACCGGACGTGGCACAAGCTCGGCGGGCGCAGCACCTGCACGATGTTGTTCGGCCACGTCGAATCGCTCGCCGACCGCGTGGATCACCTACGGCAATTGCGGGAGTTGCAAGATGAGGCACGCGCGAATGGGTTTGGAGTTCCGGCTTCAGCCGGTTCGGGGCGCGGTGTTCACGCCGCTTCCGCGTCCGAGCACCAGGAACCATCGAAATCACCTGACCCTTCGGCAGTGAAGCGGGCTGAAGCCCGCGCTCCTCACGGCGGCTTTGTCGGTTTCGTGCCGCTGCCGTATCAGCCGGAGAACAACGACATCCCGGTCAAAACGCCGCCCACGGGCTTCGACGCGTTGCGCACCATCGCGGTGAGCCGCATCTACCTCGACAACTTCGATCACATCACCGCGTATTGGGTGGGCCTGGGCATGAAGCTGGCGCAAGTGGCGTTGAGCTACGGCGCGGACGACCTGCACGGGACGATCATCGAGGAACACATCTTCCACATGGCCGGCGCGACCTCCCCGCAATTGCAGACCGAGGCGGAGATGGTGAAAGCCATCCGCGAAGTCGGCCGCACGCCGGTGCAACGGAATACCTTCTACGAACCCATCCGCGTTCTTGAAAACGCACCCGCCGCGAACGAAGCAGAACCACCGTCAGGAAAATCGAAGGTGTTGGAGGATAATCTGGCGACGGCGTGAAAATCTATGACACTTCGCCAAAAAGTCGTTGTTGAAGGGCTTCCGTTTATTTGGTCAACAAATCTTTCTGACGATGGACTTCGTGAATTCTACGAGCTTTTTGGGGAGCGGATTAGCGAACTTTGCCCTTCGGGAGAAGATCGCGGCGCACAGAAACTAATTGGTAGTTGGTCTTACTTCAGATTCCGAGACGGAGTTTGTTTGTGGAGCGCGTCCGGCAGCGAACACTCCGTTGTTTTCTGGACTGGCCAAGAGTGGGAATTGCGGAACGCACGACGCGCAGAAATTGACGAATTGCGGGAGGAGCAAGCGATTGAGCAAGGATTGTTGAAAGTCGAGGATCGGCATTTGGCCGAAAAGACCGATACGGCAATCAAGGCTGGCCAGTTTGAGGTCGCTGCCGCACACATCAAAGCACGGATGGCTTTGAGGATAAACTCCAAGGGACTTCCAGGGCTTCCTTATGAATGGTCGAACCGGCCCACTGACTTGTGGTGGATTCTCACCGAATTCCCATCTTCGAGGTTCGGTATCGAGTTTATCCGCGAACATGACGCCATACCTTGGGCGTTTGAAAGCTTTGCTCACTGGTTCTTCGCACACTGTAGTTTGCCGGATGAAGAACAGGTTGAGCAAACATGGCGGATTTACGAAGAAGCCATGAAACTATTCCCGGACAACGCGAATCTCGTCAAAGCTGCTTGTCTATTCTGGCGACGGCTTCGTCGTTACGATTTAGCGATGAAGCTTTGTTCCGAGGCGATCAAGAGAGGACTAGAGGACGGAACAAAATCTGGATTTGAAGGGCGGATGAAACGCCTTCAAAAGGAGTCGAGCCAAAACCAAACCCAAAGGCCAATTATGAATTGGTTCGAAGCTGTAAAAGCTGAAGTTGAAACGTTTTCCGGAGCGAACGATTTTCCCGAGGCGGAGATTCAAGCGCGTGGACTCGCCGCGGTTGATGCTTTGCACGAGTTGTTTATGCGCTTGGTAGATGAACTGAAGATTCAAGACGACTGGCCAAAGGAAAAGCGCCGCTTTCAATTTTGGCCCATGCAAAATATCGAACATTCAGCCAAGATGCAGATTGATGTTACAATGGGTGTAGAACCCGTTGATGGGTGGTTCATCGAAGCTCCAATCGTCTGTGAAGATCACATCCGTCACATGAAGGATGACTATTGGGCGCACATCATAAAATTGGCGTCTCTCGGCAAAGCCAGAGTCGTATTCGATCCGCCCAACGAATGGGAATCTTCGCCCGGAATCAAGCGACTTACACAACACGAAGGTAGCTTGGCTTTTTCAATCGCGAGAAACTTTATCCTATTGGCGCTCACTCCAGATCTCGATGGTTCTGTCGGCAGCATAGAAGTTACGTTACCTCTCGATTCGGACAAGGCTGCGGTGACGCAGTTCTTCCGAGAAGGGTTGGAGGCACTTTACCGCTCCAATTACCTCTTGCATCGCTCAGATTATTTGGAACGAAAGCGAAAATCTCATTAGCACCCGGCTTTCAGCCGGGTGTCCGGCGTCGAGAGAAAACTCCAACCGCTTCAGCGGTTTCCCGCGCGCCAACTCCAGCCCCGTCAGGGGCGACATCTTTGTAGAACCACCCGGGATAAATCCCCAAGCCCCGTCGGGGCGGCATATTCCGCTCCTGACGGAGCTTGTTTCATTTTGTTGGTCATGGTTCTACAAAGATGCCGCGCCTACGGCGCTTCTGTTCGCGTGGTTGGCGTGGTTCGCGGTTCACCTCATTCGACTGGCGGAACACGGATTTGGTTTCATTGAGCCACCAAGACGGTTCGCATTGAGATGATTTTGCCGAAGCTTCAAGCATTTTCCCCAAAAGCATCGCCACTTCGTGCCGCTGCCGTATCAGCCGGAGAACAACGATATCCTGGTGCAGACGCCGCCCAACCGCTTCGCTGTCAATTCGTGAGCTAGAATTCCAATCGGTCTGGAACTCCCGACTCATCACGCGCCCCATGCCAGATGCGGGCGATGGCGACGACTTGTTGCGCACGCTGGCGGTGAGTCGTGAGAGAATCCTAGTTATTTTGTTTTAACGACCTCCCTCACCTGTTTCCTCTCCCCAAGGAGAGGCCAGCGCGGTGTAAGTCTTATGGTGGCTCGTTGACATTCCGGCAATCTCCAGCGCGGCACTTCAGAAAACCGGCGAACGATTCTCCTTCTCCCCGGGGGAGAAGGCCGGGATGAGGGCGAGGTGTTACTACAGATTTGTCACTTCTTGTAAACGTAGGCCATGCCTTCGTTGGTCATGGTGAACGTCTGGCCGGCAACGCGGCCTTTTGTCGTGCCCGCGTTTTGCCATTTCATTTTAAGTTCTGAATTTTTCATCTGGTAAGTCGCGGTTCTTTCCACCCGAACGTTCTTTTTGTCGCCCACGGAAATGGTCATCACGCTGGTGATTGAGCCGTTCGTTGTGATGGTGAAGGTGCCGGATTGCACGTTCATGGTCGTGCCACCGTGGTTGATGATACAGGGCACGTTCTTGCCATCCACGCTCACCAACGTGTAAACGCCGGCAGGACGAGCGGTCGCCTTATCGACCGTCTGAGCGTGGCCACGAGCAATTGCGTATAGTAACAGGAGGGCTAGTACGGCGAGGGCAATGACCCGGGGCCTGTAGTTGTTTCGATTCAGATTAGCGATGGTAGAGTGTGATTTCATGGCCGGTGTTTTAACTCACCCGGCGGAAAAGCGTGAATCGATAAATCCAGCGGGGGCATTGTTCCAATCAATCCCCCCGGCCGATGTGGACAAAAAGCTTTTAAAGGCCAATCTGATTCGCAGTAACCTGTGACTCCCGGCTGGGGTTCGGGGCGCTTCATTCTGCTCCGTCTCGCCTTTACTCTTGCCATGCTACCGCTTTCTTCTGTTACAGCGCGCTGCCCGGGTTAAAACCTCGAGATTGATCTCTTGAAACCGGATGAGTATTAATTCGGACATGAACAGCAAACCCATGTTTCTCGCCGCCGCCCTCTGCCTCGTTATCGGCCTGACCGCGCCCGCGCAAACCCAGCCCGCCGCCGCACCCGCGCAACAGGCGAAAACTTTCGAACAAAAAATCACGGTTCCGGCCAAACTGGAATATCTCTTGTCCCTGCCAGCCGACTACGCCAAATCGCGAAAGGCCTGGCCGCTGGTGCTTTTTTTGCACGGGTCGGGCGAGTCGGGCAGCGACCTGAATAAGGTCAAAGTCCACGGCCCGCCCAAGCTCGTCGAAACCAACGGCCCCTTTCCGTTCATTCTCGTCTCGCCGCAGAGTCCCGGGCGCGGCTGGGATCCCGCCGTGCTGAACGCGTTGGTGGATTCGGTGATCAAGGAATATCATGTGGATAAAGACCGGGTGTATTTGACCGGCCTGAGCATGGGCGGCTTTGGCACATGGACGCTGGCGGCGGCGCATCCGGAGAAATTCGCCGCTCTCGCGCCCATCTGCGGCGGGGGCAATCCGGCGGACGCCGGCAAGCTGGCCAAGCTTCCCATCTGGGTCTTTCACGGCGCGAAAGACACCACCGTGCCACCCAAACGGTCGGAGGAGATGGTCGAAGCGCTCAAAGCTGCGGGCGGCAGTCCCAAGTTCACGCTCTATCCCGAGGCCGGCCACGACTCCTGGACCGTGACCTATGACAACCCCGAGTTTTACAAGTGGCTGCTGGCGCAAAAGCGGGTTCAAAACTAATACGCCCGGCACACGGGAAAAGCCTATCACCACCCGGACGGTTTGCGGGGATTGCCAATGGTGAAAGCCATTCGTGAAAGTCGGTACCCGCTGGTTCAACGCAGTTCGGGGGCAAAGGGCTGACTATCGGATGGAACGGTTGCGGGCACCGCGAGTTCAATCATCGTTCGCTGCTGGGCGCGGAGGATTTCTAGTCGCAACTTCCCATCCGGGGGCGTGGCACGGATGGTTTTGAAAAGTTCCGCCACGGTGCTTATATCACGATCCGCGCATTTCAGGATCACATCCCACTCGCGCAGCCCGACTTGGGCGAGTTTACTGTCCGCCGGTACGGCGACGATGCTCACCCCGGTTTCGCCGGCTAGGCCAGCGGCGGAGACTTCGCCGCGACCGACGACATTCTTGACCTTGCCACCCAACCAGTCAACGACGCGGCCATCGCGCTGGCTGGCTTCCCTAGTGCTTCCCGGTTTCGGCGTGGGCAATTCCGGCGTGCGCGCCCGGGCTTTGAGTTTGGAGGACTGCACCCCAAATTGATCCATGGGGAAGTTCTTGAAACCAAGTTTTAGCGCGAGCGATTCCGCGTGAACGCGGTAATCGCCACCGGCAGCGTTCACGAACATGGCGTCGGCTACCATGGAGTTATCATCGCGCCCGCTTTGCTCGTGGAGCATCGTGGCGGGCCTTTCGCCGTCCGCCCCCGCTTGATGTACCAGATTCAAATCGCATTCCTGGCCCCAAGGCTGGTTAACGCGAATGGGCTGGTACGGGCCAAAAACGATGTTGCGGCGGAACACGTCCTGGCTTCCGGCATACCAGACATGCGGGTGGAACGAGTTGTTCACGATCACGTTGTTCTCCACGACCCGGTGGAAGCCTTCGCGGTTCTTGAGGCCGCCGTTCAGGCAGAGGTTGTTGCGGATTTCATAGTTCGACGAGCCGTCGTCGAGGTCAATGTCCCAACCGTGATCGCAACGCCAGCGGTTGTTGTGGAGGATGACCGGCTTCACCACATCGAGCAGCGGCAGTTCGGGCGCCGCTTTTACCAAGGCGTTCACCTCCTCGATGCTGGGCCGCCAGTAACGGTCGCGGCCCCAGGAGTTGAACGCGCCATGATCGCCAGTCTCCTTCACCGTGTCGAAGACATCGCAAAACTCGATGACGTGTCCGCCCCAGCAGCCGTCCCCGATGTTGATGCCGGCGCGCGGCAAATCGTAAATGCTGCAATGCCGGACCGTGATGTCCTGCGCCATGGCAATCTGCACGCCGGCTGTCTGCTTCTCCACGCGCCCGGTCAGGTGAATCAGACAATCCGCCACCAGGCAGTCAGCGGGGTAGTTCCGGGTTTTTGGTCCTGGGGCGCGGTCCAACTTCACCAGTTCCTGCACCTGGTTGTATTCAAACAATGGACTGCGCACGGCTTGGGGATCCCCGACGAACGCCACGCCGTTCGCGCCGGCCTTCACGATCTCACAGGCGCGGATCGTGATCCGGCGATTGTAGTTGTTGACGAAAATGGCGTTGCCCCCGAGTTGGTCGAGCAAGCAGTCTTCCAGCGCACAATCCTCCGCGCCGTTAAAAAACACCGCACCTCCGCGGTACGTTGTCCAATCGCTCCGCAGCAGGGGTTCTTTGTTGTCCATGAACGTCCGCGCGGCGTGCCGGAACGTCAGCTCTTTGAGCGAGACGAATTTCACCGGCCTTGCTTCCGTGCCCCGGAACTCGATCAAGTGTCGCAAACGCACGCCTTCCACGGTAGCCGAGCCGAGGTCGAGTCCGGCGGGAGGATGGAAATAGAGCGTGTGGGTTTTCGCATCGAAAAACCATTCTCCCGGCGCGTCTAATTCCTCGAAAATATTTTCCACAAAACGATATTCCTCGTGCATACCCATGCGGCGGTTGTTCTGCCAACCGCCTTCGTAACTCAGGCGGCCCTCATTGTCCTTGCCTGTGATGAGATAGTGAAAATCGCCCCACATGTGCTGGTGCATCGCGTGCATAAAACCACCACGAGGATCGGCCCAGCGCGCGGCGCGTTCCGGGCTGAACGCATCCTTCGCGTAGCCGTTCAGGATGCGGACGGTGGGATCAAAGTTGGGATAGCGCGCCAAGGTCTGCCGTTCGCCGTTGACGAACAACTGATCCGTGATGAAGCCGGCCGGCACTTGCGCTTTCAGGATGCCGTCCCGGAAAACCTCCCACTGGAGCGTGAGTTTGGCGCCGCCGCTGATGACAGGCTGCTCGTCCAGCCAGGCCTGCCAGACCACCGGGGCATTGATTGAGCCAGCATCTTCCGCCGTGATTATCAGCGTCTCCGGCAGGTAGTAAGTTCCACCGCGCAGCCAGACCGTCACCGGGCGGCGGCCTTTGACTTGGCGCACAGCTTCCTGAGCGCGAGCCAAAGTGGCAAAGGGCTTCGCCTGATTGCCAGGATTTGCATCGTTCCCCGCCGGGCTGACGAAGTACGTGCTGGCCGGCAAGGCTGGGACCAATATCAGGAAGCCGAGGAACAAAGTTATTCTCATGGTGTCACCCGAGTTTATTAAATGCTGGTACCAAGGGCGAGGATTCTACGCTATCCGGCGACGAAGTGTGTATGCCCAACGCAGCGCGTTGATCGAGACCCAACAGGTGACGCAGCAGACCCTGGTGGAAATGGAAACACAAAGCAGGAAATGCGTGAGCTGACCCACGTTGGTGCTCGTCCGCAAAAAACTCGAAGCCGAGCGCGAGCACGAACGCGGGCAGACCACCGGACGGTTCAATTGAGCTCCGTTCGCGGGGTATTTTCCAAAACCATCTTGTCCCGGGCGCTCTGAGTCGCACTCCGCCGACTTGCCGCCCGGAGCGTCACAAAAAATATCTTGAGCTATGGCTTCGGTGGGTTCATGTACTGGCACAGATGGTGCGATTGTTCCCGCGAAGTCGTACCCGCTCTTTGCAAAACAGATTTAGGAAAAATTTTACCCTGCCCTGTTCGTGATTCGCAGCCAAGTCCTTGAACCGTAAATTATACGATACCGGTTCCAACCGCGACGGCGGCCGACAGGCCTTAACTGGAAGTCGAAATCCGTCCGGACGGCGCCACATGTTCTAACCAACATGTTCATCGGATCCGTTGCACACGGCAATGGTGGGGTCACTTTGGTAAATAAAGCTCGCCGCAACCCGGCGAGCTTTTTCTTTTGGGCAACGGTGCCAAACTGCTAGTCTCAAATTATGGCGCGCGACGACTTGTTTTCACCCACCCTGCCGCCGGCATTGCCCGGCCCGCCGCCGGTGGCGGAAACTTTTTCGCGCCACCAACCGCTCGCCGCGCGAATGCGTCCGCGCTCGCTGGATGAATACGTCGGCCAATCGCACATGCTCGCCCCCGGTCAGTTGCTGCGCCGCGCCATTGAAGCGGACCGGATTCAATCGCTGATCTTCTACGGACCGCCGGGCACGGGCAAAACTTCGCTCGCGCAGATCATTGCCCGCCAGACCAAAAGTAAGTTCGAGCGGCTCAGCGGCGTCGAATCCAATGTGGCGGACATGCGCCGCGTGTTGGTGGGTGCCGTCAACCGCCTCGAAAACACCGGAGCCTCCACCATCCTGTTCATTGATGAAATTCATCGCTTCAACAAATCCCAACAGGATGTGCTGCTGCCCGATGTCGAAAGCGGCGTGGTGCGGCTCATCGGCGCGACCACGCACAATCCCTTTTTCTTCGTCAACTCACCGCTCGTTTCGCGGTCGCAGATTTTCGAACTACGTTCGCTGACCGAGGCGGAACTGTTCAGCCTGCTGCAACGCGCGTTGACCGACGTAGAACGTGGCCTGGGCCATCTGAAAATTAACGCGGACGAGAATGCCCTGCGGCATCTCGCCAAAGTGGCCGACGGTGATGCGCGCAAGGCCCTCAGCGCCTTGGAGATTGCGGTGCTAACCACCGAACCGGGATCGGACGGCATCGTGCGCATCAACCTCGCCACGGCCGAGCAGAGCATCCAAAAGAAAGCCGTCGTCTATGACGGCGACGGCGACGCGCACTACGACACCATTTCCGCGTTCATCAAATCCATGCGCGGCAGCGATCCAGACGCGGCGTTGTACTGGCTGGCGAAAATGATTCACGCCGGCGAAGACCCGCGGTTCATCGCGCGACGTATCGTCGTTCACGCGGCGGAAGACGTGGGGCTGGCCGACCCGATGGCGCTGGTGCTGGCGAACGCAGCGTTTCAGGCGGCGGAATTCATTGGTTGGCCAGAGGCGCGCATCCCGATTGCCGAAGCGACGATCTACATTGCTACGGCGCACAAGAGCAACAGCACGATCAAGGCGATTGACGCGGCCTTGGAAGACGTGAGGTCCGGACGCACGTTGGCGGTGCCGGAACATTTACGCGATGGACATTACAAGGGCGCGAAACGCCTCGGCCACGGCGAAGGCTACCAATACGCGCACGACCACGAAGGCCATTTCGTGCCGCAGGATTATCTCGGCGCGGACAAGCGCTACTACGAACCCACGGAACAAGGCGTAGAAAGGAAAATCAAGGAACGGCTGGACCAATGGCGGAAGCAAGCCGAAGCCGCCCGCAAAAAGCCTGCCGAATGAATTGCCGCCTTACGGCAAACCTGGGACCAAACTGGAAGTGGAGGTCACCAAGCGCATCGCCGCTTGGTGCGACTACGAACAATCCGAAGCCAGTGCCACCGGCTGGATTTTCATCGCCCTGATCCCCGTCATGCTTCGTGGCCTCACTTGATTCCACGCCTTTCATCTTTTTTCAGGCAAATTCTCAAGTGCAAGAAAGTTGCCGTTCCGCAGCGGCGCCAATCAGTGCCTATCTGCAGCGGCTAATTTTTGCTCCGCCAGCACGGCAATTCCCAGCGTTTCGTTCCGCTGCTGTGGTGCGCTCGTTGTGCGTGACGACGACGAACTGTGAGTGGTCAATGAACCGCTGCAACTCAAGAATGAAACGGTTGATGTTGGATTCATCGAACATCAACATTACCTTGTTGATGGTATTCCTTTTGTCAGAGGGAGTATTCGTACTTCCGCGAGGCTCGATGTTCGCTCGTGTGATTCTCCATCCGTCGGCGGTTAAACGGAGGTTCGAGATTCGTCCGGCGCTTAAAACAAATTATTCACCAGGATGCCTAGGACGCTCAATGGGCCTTGGTCTTCCAGGCCTTCGGTGGCTTTGTCCACCTTTTGCAAAGTGAGCTTGGCGTTCTTGTAGAATTCCTGGTCGTTGATGAGTTTGCCGACGGTGCCCTGACCGCTATTCATCTTCTGAAGAATTTCCTTGAGGCTGGTCATGGAAGCGGTGGTTTCGGCGTAAAGCTTTTCGTCCTTCACCATTTTGCCGAGCGAGCCTTCACCCGCGTTCACGCCATCAATGATCTTGCGAGCGTCGCCGATGGCGAGTTTGATTTCGGCCGTGGTGGATTGCAGGCTGGTCACCGTGGTCAGTGCGGAATTGTAGAGGGCATCGTCGTAGATGAGTTTGCCGAAGGTGCCCTTGCCCTCGGCGATCTGGCCGGACATGGCCCGGAGATTGGCGATGGTGGCGGTGAGTGGCGCATTGTTCTGCTTGATAAAATCGGTGAGCGGGCCGAAGAGGTTTTCAATCTTGTCGCCGGTGAAACTCTTCGTGAGGTTTTCCACGCCGGTGGCGACATTATCGAGCTTCTGCATGATCACGCTCAGGTCGGGTTGTTCGACGGTCTGGAGGATGGTGTCGGGAGTGGCGATCCGGCCGGCCGGCGTGCCGAAATCCAGCGCGACGAAACTCTGACCCATCAGGCCGGCGAACTTGATCGTGGCGATCGTGTCAGTCTTCACCGGCGTGGTGGCGCGGAGGCTCATGGTGACGCGGACTTTGCCGTCAGCGAGTTCAATCTTCTCCACCTTGCCGACTTCGACGCCGGCCATTTTCACACGGTCGCCCAGCCGCAACTCCTGGGCGGTTTTGAACAGGGCATGAACTTGCAGGCCGCGCTGGAATTTTTC
>JANYBF010000610.1 GCA_025360895.1 Verrucomicrobiota bacterium | reverse complement strand
TTCTTTTGACGAGAGAACCCAATAACGAATTTTGTCACGCCACACACCTACCCATATAAAAACGTCACAGCAGCCGGGCTTCATCTGCTGGAAATTCATGAGAAAATTCTTTGACGAATCGCTTGTCAGCGCCTTTTCGTAAAGATGTCTGCTGTTGTCGGAATCCACAGCGCGAGATGCTTTGACTTCAATTCGTATATTGTCCAAAAGGAAATCATATTGCCCGGAATAATTTTTATCGAGCTTCTTGCTGGGCTTCCGCATATCGGGAACAAGTTCGGAAAGATGGCCCTCTGCCCAAGTCTTGCCAAAACCTGTCGGCGCGCTGATTTCAAAAATGTAAAGAAAGCGGTTTCTTGAAATGTAGGCGTCTCGCAGCTCCAAATAGTCATCAAACGTCAATTTGTCAGCGCCCAGCAAGGCAGAAATCATGTATTCGTATTCATTGAACGGATACACAGAAACCAGACTTTCCAATTTTGCCCGAAATGTTTCTTCGTTGGACAACGATTTGACAAGCCGATCCAATTCTTGTTTGAGTTTCTCCATGATTAAAGAAGGGCAGGTTGGGCTGCTTGCTCCATTTGGGAGCGTTTGGCACCTGACAAAATCTCGGCCCCGTTCTTTTCAGCAGATGTCTGATCTCCCAAATCTTGTTCCTCCGGTGGTGGCTCAAATTGAATATCAATTTCATCCTCAAAAGAGTGACCGTTTTGCCAACCAAGCTGGCCGGTGGCACGGAAATGCTCAAGGCGGCGAATGGCGATTTCACAAAATACCGGATCAATATCCACCGTGTAACACCGCCGCTTTAACACCTCGCAGGACAGCAGTGTGGTTCCAGAGTGGCAGAAAAAATCAACCGCGAGCTGACCGGGATTGGAAGAGGCTCTGACAATTCGGTCAATACACTTCATGGGTTTCTGCGCATAACAGCCGCTGACATTTTCGGCCATGCGATAAAACACTTGCTGAATATCAACCCACACATTGCCCGCCCGGATATTTTCCGATTTGCTCCGTTCAAAATTATCAGTGACCTTACCGTTTATTTCTTTGTAGTAACCGCGAAGGATTTTGGGGATGTCGGTGTATTCGGCCTCCACGTTGAAAATTGGATTCCCTTTTATGTAGTAGAGCAACTCCTGCCTGACCGCCATCCAGTTTTTTTGCGTCCCATATCCACGCTGATTCCGCATCGTGATGAAACTCCTGGTTTTGATGTCAAACTCACGCATCATCATCATGAAGTCGGGTAGCGGTTGAAAACCGTTTCGCTGGTCAGCCCCAAGCCAGACATAAAATGCGGCGTCCGAAGACATCCAATCCAATGTGTTTTTCACCCACTGTTTGCACCACTGGATAAACTCTCCAACACCTCGTTCTTCAAAGGCGACAAGGTTGTATGGCGGGTCATGTATGGCCAAGCTCGCCCTGTCTCCATCCATCAAGTTTGAAACCTGTTTCGCGTCTGCCGCATCAAGGCAACCAATCTTGTGGCCAGAAACCGGGTCAGTCCAAATCTCGCCAAGCCCAAGCCGGCAATGCGGTAAAAGCAACTCCCGTAAATCGGGTCGCTGATCCAATCGGGGTAGCGGATTGTTTTTCATTTAGGATACGATTTTATTCTTCAACGCGGCGAAGATGCTTTCAAAATTCCATTTGCCATCGTCGCTGCCGAGCAGCGGTTCGCAGGCGCGTTCGGGATGCGGCATAAGGTTGGTTTGCAGTCGCTTCATCTACGCCAGTTCCGCCACGAGTTCGAATTCGAATTTTCGATGAGCACTCCGAGCACCTCCATCATGGAGGCGAGCGGATGGCTTTCATCTTCGCCCACTTCATCCACGAGGCGATCAAGCTGCTTGACGAGTTGGCGGTATTCACGGTCGTTGCGCGACACGCACAGGCCAAGTTCGTGTGGAAACCGGTTGGACATTCAATTCAAGCTTTCGACGCCGAGGAGATGGCAGATTTCAATGCCGTCATCGAGTTGTTCCCAGTAAATCGCGTAGCCACCGGGTTCAAGCGACCAGTCGGCGCGTTGTTTGGGCGTGGCTTTGGCGAGCCATTTCAGCCACGGAATCTTTTTGTAGGGCACGCTCAACTCACGCCAGTCGCTCAACTTTACGACGAGCTTGTCGACCACGAAACGGACGTCCTCGGCGCTGACCGCCTCGGCTGTTTTAGCGATTAAAGTGTTCATTCCAGTTCTCCCGCAGACGAGTTTGGTTCGCTCTCGTCAGCTTCAAAATATAATTCAACTCCGCACGATTGTAACCACGATTGTATTCCGTCGCAATTGACCGCAGCCAGATTTTCGCCACCTTGTCGCCGTCAATAACGTTGGATATGCGGCGGTTCGCCCGTATCCGACGAGTAAAACCTGAACTTGTAGCGCTCAATTTTAATCGTCGGCATAAATCACGCCGCCACTGCCACAGTTTTGTTCTTCAACGCGGCGAAGATGCTTTCAAAAATCCACTTGCCGTCTTCGCTGCCGAGCAGCGGTTCGCAGGCGCGTTCGGGATGCGGCATCAGGCCAGCCACGTTGCGCTTCTCGTTGCAGATGCCGGCGATGTTGTGGAGCGAACCGTTGGGATTCGCGCTGTCGGTCAGGTTTCCGCTGGCGTCGCAGTATTGCCAAAGGATTTGATTGTTCGCCTTGAGCTTCGCGAGCGTTTCTTCGTCGGCAAAGTAGCAACCTTCGCCATGCGCAATGGGCACGCGGAGAATTTTGCCTGTCGGAATCTGGCTGGTGAACGGCGAATCGTTAGTGGCGGTCTTGAGAAAAATGTTTTCGCAGTGGAATTGCAAATCGCGGTTGCGG
>JANYBF010000603.1 GCA_025360895.1 Verrucomicrobiota bacterium | reverse complement strand
CGATGCGAGCATTGAAGCTGTCGCCGATGCCCTGGTCAAAGATCAATTCGCTGGAAGTCCGCGAGTCAATGCAACTCAACACAACGGCCAACGGATATTGGCCCGCAGCGGTCGCAGCGCGTTCGCCGGCGAAATCACGCGGGAGCGACTGGCCGGAAACGAAGCGCGCGTTGCCCGCCTTGAGTCTCTCGAGCGCCTGGGCGGGCGTCATCGCCGCCTGCACCGCCTGGGTGGGTGGCGCCAAGGCAGCGGCTGGCGCGTGCCCGCGGTTGACACCGGATTGCGGCGCGCACTGTTTTGAAGTCGCGCAACCGGCGAGAACGCCGGTCGTGATGACCAACACTGCGAGGGGGGTGAAACGCTTTGTCATTTTCATGGGGCGCAGGGTGCGAACTTTCCCTGCCCGCAACAATGACCTTATTCCTATGCCAGCCTTCGGATAATCCGAACCGTCACGTTACCGCGGTGCCGGCCATTCGCATTGCAGCTTGCGGTTCTTGGCACGCGACTCGGTGGCCAGGCGGGTTTGAAACTGCACCATCTGCTTTCGCAATTTCTCATCACTCGCTCCCAGGATTCTCACCGCCAGCAGGCCAGCGTTGCGGCCGCCACCGATGGCGACCGTCGCGACGGGAACGCCGCCGGGCATCTGGACGATGGACAACAGCGAATCCAGACCCTTGAGCGTTTTGCTTTCCACCGGCACGCCGATCACGGGGAGGGGCGTGAGACTCGCAACCATGCCGGGCAAATGCGCCGCGCCGCCCGCGCCGGCGATGATGACCCGCAAGCCGCGTTGGTGCGCGGTGCGCGCGAAGCGCACCATGTCGAGCGGGGTGCGATGCGCCGAGACGACACGAACTTCGCAGGGCACGCCAAACTCGGCGCACGCCTCGGCGGCGGGTTTGAGGGTGGGCCAGTCGGAGTCGCTGCCCATGATGATGGCTACCGTTGGGGGCTGGTTTTTTTTCATACTTTGAGGTCGAAGCGGATTTCGGCGGCGGAACGCGTCGCGGCTTGTTCGGCTTCCGCCAGCGTTTCGCCGAGGGCGGTCACGTGGCCCATCTTGCGGCCCGCGCCACTCATGGCTTTGCCGTAGAGATGCACCCGCGCTCCCGGGACGGCGAGCGCCCGGTTCAACGCATTGGGCCGCCCGGGCGCGCGCATTGTCCCGAGCAAATTCACCATCACGGCGGCAGGCGCGAGCAGGCGGGTCGAGCCCAGCGGCAGGCCGAGCACGGCGCGGACGTGGTTCTCGAATTGCGAGCACGCGCAAGCTTCGATGGTGTAATGCCCGGAGTTGTGGACGCGCGGCGCAAGTTCGTTTACGACGATCTCCCCGCTGCGCGTGAGAAACATTTCCACGCCAAAACTGCCCACGGCGCCCACGACCTCACCGGCGCGGCGCGCCACGTCCGCCGCGCGGGCGGTGATTTCGCCGGCGATCGGCGCGGGCGCACGCACCAGATGGCACACATGGTTCCGTTGAACCGTCTCGACGACGGGATAGGTCGCGGTTTCGCCGTTGCGGCCGCGCGTGATGATGGTTGCGAGTTCTGCGGTGAAGTCGCAGAACTCCTCGGCGAAAAAGTGAATTACCGGCGTTCCCGCCCAATCGTTCCCAAGCCGGTGCGATGTCGGCAAGGGCGCGAATGGTTGCGTTGCCCTTGCCGTCATAGGCATTACGGCGCGCCTTCAGGAGCAGTGGCAGCCCGAAATCCCTGACAACTTCAGCCAATTGAGTTACGTCCTCAACGGCGCGCATCTGCGGCACCGGCAGACCGGCGGCCTGCAAGGTCTGCTTCTGGATGAACTTGTCCTGCACCAGGCCAATGGTGTGCGCCGTGGGCAAGACCAGATGACCGCGATCCTCCAGGACCCGCAGATGGCCGGCGTCCACGAATTCGTTTTCGAGCGAGACGATGTCCACCTGCCCGGCGAGTTCGAGCAGTCCTTCGACGGTGTTCCAATCTCCCACCAGCGAATGTGTCGCGAGTGTGGCGGCGGGGCTGAAGGGGTTGCGCTCCAGCACGACGACATCGCAGCCGAGTTGCAGCGCGGCCATGGCCGTCATGCGGGCCAGTTGGCCGCCGCCCACGATGCCGAGCCGCGGGCCAATCGCCGGCGGCGCCGCGGCCAGGGCGGGCTTCCTCAGAATTTCTGCGTCGTAAGTTTCGTGCATTTCAGTTTGACCAATTTACGGCCGGTAACTTGAGAAGGAAGACGTTTTTCATGGATAGCATCCTTTAGCTGAAGAACCGTTGCCACACTTCGGAACCGCCCAATCCCAGCAGCGCGAAAAATCCCAGACACAGCACGAACTGGACGCAGCCGGCGATGAACACTGCGCCGTCGCGCTCCAAACCGGCGGCGGCGAGCAGGATGATGGTGAGTGCCGGAAAGGCGTTGCTGAACGGCACGGGCAGCGGCAGCAGGAGCAGCAAGCCGCAGACGAGGATGAGGACGCCGCTCGTGCGCTGAAAGGCGGCCGGATATTCGGGATAGAACAGGCGCGGCTTCAGCAGCTTTTCCAAGCGACCGAACATCCGGCTGGTGACGAGCAGCAGCTTCGGCAGGAAGCGCGCGGGGAGGATGTGGGCTTTGATGCGTTCGGGCACCCAGGGCCGCTGTGCCAGCGCCATGCGCAATCCCAGCAGGGCGATGACGGTTCCGAAGAGTGACGAGAAGCCCGGCAGCGGTACCGGCGTGATGAACGGAAACGCCAGAAAGATCAACACCGCGTCGTAACCGCGGAGTTGCAGCACATCAATCAATTCCCCCAGCCGGACCGGGCGGTCCGCAAAGCCGGCGGCCAGCCGGGCGAGTTGGCTCGAGAGGGTGCGCTTCAGCATCCGCGGGCGGAGGCTAACGAGGCCGGTGGCGAGGTTGGGTGTGATGGCGGGTTCGATGGGCATGATGGTTTGGTTTCGGGAACTGCGGGGCGGCGGTCGGTTTCGAGTTGGTGCCGCAAGCCGGCCAGCGCGGACTGGAGTTCGGCCAGATTCTGGGAGACCTGTTCGAGGCGGGCGATGGCGTCGGAGCCCACCGCGTTTTTCTCAGCAGTCTGGCTCGCCTGCTCGGCATGCGCTTCGGCCATGCTGTTCATGATGATGCCGATGAAGAGGTTCAGGATGATCATCGTGCCGAACACGATGAAGGTGACAAAATAAATCGCGACTTTGATCGCCGGGACATGCGCCAGTTGCAGGTTGAAAATGTCCGCCCAGTTGTCGAGGGTCACCAGCCGGAACAGCGTGAGGAACGCGCTGCCGAACGAGCCGAAATGGGTCGGGTCGGTCTTCCCGAAAAACTGAATGCCCGCCACCGCGTAAATGTAGAACAGCAACGCGAGCAGCAGGCTCACATAACCCATCGCGGACAAACTCTTGAGCAGCGCGCCGACCAGCAGTTGCAGTTTGGGCAACGCGCTGACAAGCCGTAGCAAGCGCAACGCCCGCGCCAGTCGCAGGACGGCTGCGAACGGCCCGCCCACCGGCAACAAGCAAACCACGATGATCAGGAAGTCGAACACGTTCCAGCCGTCGGCGAAGTAGCGCCAGGGTTGACGACCGTGCGCGGCGATCTTGAGCAGCGCTTCGACGATGAACACGCCGAGGATGAATTTGTCCAGCCCAAGCAGGAGGCTGCCGTGCCGCCCAATCATGGCCGGACTGGTCTCCAGCCCGGCCACCACCCCGGCGAGTAAAATCACCGCCACGATGAAGTGGTGAAAAAGTTTCGCCCCGACGATTTGTTTGATGCGGTTGGTCATGGACATCTGGTAGGGCGCGTCACTCTGTGCGCGTCGTTGGGTGCATTCGTGGCGGCGGGCAGAGGACTGCCCGCCCTACCTCCTGCCGGCATCACGACCTTTTTCGGCCGCAGCAGGGACATCACCACGGACGTCGCCAGGATCAGCACGATGACGCCGAGTGACACCAGGGTGTCAATCTTCCACGCCGTATGCGCGAGGATCATCTTCACACCCACGAACGTCAGCACCACGCCGAGGCCGACCTTGAGGTAATGAAACTTGTCCATCACGCCGGCCAGCGCGAAGTAGAGCGAGCGCAGCCCGAGAATCGCGAACACGTTCGAGGTATAGACGATGAACGGGTCTTTCGTGAGCGCAAAGATCGCCGGGATCGAGTCCACCGCGAAGATCAGATCCGAAATTTCCACCAGCAACAGCACCACGAACAGCGGCGTGGCCATGCGGATACCGTTCTCGCGCACGAAGAATTTATCCCCGCGATAGTCCGGCGTCACCGGCATGAGCCGCTTGAACCATTTCACCACCGGGTTGCGCTCGGGATGAATCTCCTCCTCGCGCTTCACGATCATTTTGATGCCGGTGAGGATCAGGAAGCCGCCGAACACGTAGATGATCCACGCGAACTTCGTGATGAGCGCCGCGCCGAGGACGATCATGATGGCGCGCATGATGAGCGCGCCGAGGATGCCCCAGAACAGCACCTTGTGCTGAAACAGCTGCGGCACGGCGAAATACGAGAACAACAGCGCGAACACGAACACGTTGTCCAC